>DAOWID010000207.1 GCA_030641115.1 Planctomycetota bacterium
AGATGAACCCCTCAGCAGCGAGGTCAGAGACAAAGTGGTGGACCTGTGCCGGAAGTTCTCCATGCGTTAAGCACCAGATGCGGCGGTGTCACGTTTAAGTTTTGTTTATGGGGCTGGTTCGTTTATAGCTGAGTAGATTTCCTGCTTAATTGTCAAATTTCACATATATGTCCCCGACGGTGCTTCTGCTGCACACAGATCCAAGGACCTCACGCATTTGTTCGGACGTGTACCACTTGGATAGAACAAAACTCGTTGGTTTGTCATCGAGACAGTAGTTGAATTTGGCTGGGCCAATTTTTGAAAGATGTTCTACGCACTTTATGGCCGAGTCCATGAATTCCGGGGTGAACTCAAAGCAGATAACTTTGATTGGCTGCGATAGACCTTTTAAGACCTGGTACTCATAACCCTCAACATCTATTTTCATAAACGCGGGCTTTCCGTATTGAGAAATTAAATCATCCAGAGTTACCATAGGTACTGTCACGATTTTGTTCCAACTGCACGCCGAGTATCTACCACTGGCTTTGACACTTTCTATCCAGTCTTTTGACAGCGATGAAAGCGAGCATGAATCGCAAAGCATCATCTCAGCGTGGCCTTCTTTTTTTCCGACTGCTTTTTGAACCAAGACCACATTGCTATTACCCCCATATTTTTTCCTTAGTTTACTCATACAGTGTTCTTGAGGCTCGACAACTACCACGGAAGCGTTCAACTCCAGAAGAACTTTTGTTCTTCGTCCAACATTGGCGCCGACATCGAAGCACAAGTCACCCCTATTAACAAACTGGGAATAAAACCTCATATACTCTGCCTGAGTTCTGGCCAGCCAGTTTTTGAGGTCCACGACCGGGTCGTAGAGACCACATGCTCGCAGGAACTTTCGTACTACTCTATTCATCAAAGCCTCCTTTCAGCCTTTTTTGTCAGCGACCAGTGAATCACGAATCCTGCTCCAATAATTGCCCTCAGGACAACTGAGGAAAACACGATCATTGACATGAGTAATGCAGATAACTTTCCTACCCCATAGGCGGCCAGTATGCTCACCAAGGCCATCTCTCTCACTCCCAGGTTGGCGATGGTGATTGGAATGCGTCCGAGAATGAATACAACGGAAGTCAACCAGATATATACCGTTAGTGGTATGCTGATATTGGCTGCTTTTGCTGCGAATATATACACGATAATAGTACCCACTACCTGTGTTATAATAGTAAGAAGGCCCATAAGTACATGAAATCGCCAGCCAGCACCCTGGAGCATTGTCGCCTCATGTAGTGCCTGCCTGCCTTTGCGCTGCATTTTATTGGGCAGCAACGTCATCATATAATTGAGAACGTTTAGGATATACCCACTGGTTCGTGAGCTTAGCAAAAATAGAGTCACTGCAATCAGCGGCACTAGAATTATTGAGCAGACCGCTGGCAACAGCCAAAGATGCTTGGTGCCAGGAAGTAAAAGGGGCGTGGGATTGGTGATAATCAATACGAGTAGCGCGCAGGCGGGCATAATGACAAGTTCTGATAACTGGTTGTACAACATCCCGTTAAAGATGTTTGTGCCTTTTCCGGTAGTTTTTTTTAGTATATACCATTTGATGCCTGAACTCATAAAACCGGGCAATACAAAACTGTAAAGCGAGGTCACTGCACTGATTTTGAAGAGCGTAAAGGTGCCAATATCCAACGCTTGCTGTTTTAGTATTAAGTGCATCTTAAATGACCGTAGGGCAAAAAAAGCAAGCGATGTCCCCCATAGAATAACAAGATACTCACTTCTTGCCGCTCGGACTGTCTGCCAGAGTTGCTGATGATCAACATAACTAAACACCAATGCCAGTAAACCGAAAGTAACAAGTATTCGTATTGCCAGCTTGAAGTACTTTGTGTCCATGATTGACGAGGCCTATGTATCTATTTCCTTTCACCGCATCTATGATTAGCAAAATGCACTCAAAAGGTTTTACAGTATTCTATTTTTTGTTTTCTTTTGTTTCCATTTCAAATATATTAGACTTTGGTTTCTTTAACGAAGGCAACCAAAATCTAGTGAGAGAGTATAACAACTCAACTTGATTTTGGCTACTCAGTTGCACTTAGGAGTTGAATCGGCTAATTATCGGACGCATTAAGGGCCGTAAAGGTTGCTGCGGCAATTGTGAGACCAATAATGGACTAGCAAGCTGCCCATTTATACCTAAACAACAATGATTGAATTTAATGTGCGGTTGCCCTGTATAAAATGGGTCGCGTCATGTTGACCAAAAGGATGAAAGATGAAGACGATATTAATTAGCACATCCTCTCTTTGGAACTGCGGAGATGACTTCATTCGCAACGGCGTTCTGAATCTTCTAAATCTCAAATCAGACGTTAGAACGATCTGGTGGAACCGAGCCAATGGGGTGCGAAGTGCTTTTGCTAATGATCTTAAGTTAAATGTCAAGCATTGCGATTATTTTGTCGTTGCCGGTACCCCTGCATGGATTAACAGAACAGAGTATATTTATAGATACTGTCTCAAAAACAGGGTTCCCATTGCACTGATTGGTGTGGGCAGCAGGGGTGGCATCTGGAATTTCAGACAAAAAAACTTGTTGCGGAAGTTGGCAAAGTTAGATCTCGTTGAAATTTGCATGGTAAGAGATGAATTTGCTTTTGAAACCCTGAAAGGATATGGATTCGGTGATGTTACATTAATCTTAGACCCTGCATTTTTCGTAACTCCGTTGGCTACTAGCGATAGCGTCAATATATTGGGATGGCGAGATTATACAGTCCCTGAGAAAATGAAATTAAGAGACTACGCCAAAAGAACGGTGGAGAGGGCAAGGGGTAATCACAGGGAACTTAGAACATTTGTTAAGTGGTACGATCGCTTCATGCAGGATGTTTTCCATCAGTTTCCGAGCCCCAAGCTTGTTCTCGTTCATGATAATCGAGAAATGAAAAGAGCCGAAGAATTATTTGGCGAGGAATACGTTTTTTATTCAACGGACTATCGAGAAATATTTAAGATATACTCTGCTGCAAAAACATATATCGGATCCAGAATACATGGGGCGATACCTTCTGTCGTTCACGGGGCTTGTGTGAATTTGCTCTATCTTACAGACAAGGCTCATGTTTTTGAGAATTCGGCCGAAATACTTTCCAAATATATTGTTGGTATTAAGAACAGCATGAAAGTTGTCTATATCAAGAACCGAAACATTAGCTTTCCGCAAGATTTTGTGGATACAACGCCTGATCGTAATGCAATTCGTTTGGCTCTTGAAAAAGAGAAAGTGAATACCCAGAAAATTCTAAAGCAAAGAAGAGTATTATCTACGTTTCTTAAATAGATCACGAAATATCATAATTCGAGCTTATCGGGGAGGAGTATTCGGCTAATTTGCTCTTTATTTTATGACATTTTCCACTTTTTCGCTAAAAGGGTCTTTGTTGCGTCCATAACCTCTTTGACTGAGATTTTCTGCATAGTCATGTTGTCCAGTTCTTTGCGTTCTGTTACTCGCTTTATCGTTTCTGATTCGACGGAAGGTTTGTATATAATCTTGTGTTTCTTGTTTCCCCAAACTGGGACACGCAACGCCGGCTTCACTGGCCCGAAAAGAGCAACTGTAGGTGTACCAACAGCAAAGCCAATGTGCATTGGCCCGGAATCGGCCGTTACTAACATATCACACTGGCTTATCACCCCAAAAAGTTCTGTTACCGAAAGCTTGTTTACTAAATTGAGTCCCGGCCCTGAAGGTGCGTAATCTTTCTTTCTGCCCACGACCACGATGCTGTTACCCATCTCCACCAGTTTTTGCTGCAACTCGCCGAACTTACTCCACTCCCGCCATGTCATCCCACAAAATGGATGAACACATATAACCGGCCTTTTCAAATCAGGTGGCAAAATCTCATCTGCATTTGCTGGCTTAGGTATATCAAACACACGTTCTTGCTTTTTCTTTCCGACACCCACTAAACGCAACAACTCAAACGCCAACGTGCCCGGATAATCATCAATCATAGTTCCATAAATATAGAACTTACATCCGAGACTAGCCAGCAAAATCCTCCTGATGATGTTGGGCATGAACACCACAGTTAGATCAAATCTTCTTTTTCTAAGTCTGAACAAAAGTTTCCAGAATTGGCCGAACATAAATAGAATCACAGTTGACCACTGATAGTTTTCAAGGCCGATGTCAATTGTTTCATCAACCGCAGGCATAAGCTGGCATATTTTGTTCACTCCACGGTTATAGTGCCCTAACACGACCAAGGAGGCATCTGGAAATTTTGCTTTCAAAGCAGTTAGCGCCGGCGCTACCATTATGGTATCACCTATCCCTGCTGCGCAGATGCAGAGTATTTTTCTGATTCGACCATCCAAACATTTGAAATTGGCAAGGTAGTTACACTTCCTAATTGGTAGTATAAGGAGCAATCGTGCCTTTATTCTGCGCCAAATGGATGGTTTTGTTAGTTCCAAGGCCTGTTATCCTTCCTGCAAGCAATCGGTCGATATGTTAGGATATACTGCTTGGCCGTATTTGGCCAACTAAATTTCTCGGCTCGCCTTCTTGCTGCGATGGACATTTGTTTTCGAGCTTGCGGGTCGTCGGCTAATATTCTTATCGCTTTGGCGATTTCCTCGGCGTTTGCATCTTCGGCCACAAGGCCGTTGTCGGCTATTAACTCTTCGGTGCCCTCGCAGCGAGTGGTAATTATCGGCAGGCCGGAGGCCATCGCTTCAAGCATTGCATTGCTCATACCTTCCTGCATGGTTGCGCTCACAAGAATATCGCTTTGGCGGTAGAGCTGGGGCATTTCTTCCGGGTCGATTCTGCCTGTCATCTCAACGACGTCGCCGAGGTTCTTTTGCGATATAGTCTGCCTTAGCTGCTGTTCCAACGCCCCGCTGCCGAGTATGGTCAAATGCACGTCGAGCTTGTCCTTGTGCAGGATTTCGACGGCTTCTATGAGCATATCCACTCGTTTTGTGATCGACAATCGGCCTACCGTCAGAAGTCTGAGCGTCTCCGATTTTTCTGGAGTCTCGGCAGGCCCGAATCGCCCGAGGTCAACACCGTTAGGTATGACATCAATGGATGCGCAGGGCAGAAAGTCCAAGGCGCGATCTTTCAAGCCCTGGCTGCAGGCCACGAGAGCGGCGGCGTTTTTCCAGATCCGTCTGAAAACGGGGGCGAGGATCTTATAATCGAGTTTTAGCCTTACGTTTTTGCCAGGCACGTCGGAACCGCGCAGCGAGATTATGTAAGGCAGCTTGTTTGCACTTCGGTAGCACAGCCAGCCGGTCGGGAAGCCAAAAAATGCGTGGGCCAAATCATAATCATTTTCCCGCAGCAGTTTGCGATAGTGGAATCTGGCTTTGAAGAGCCACTCGATTACCTCTGTCTTCCGCCAGAAATGCAGTTCCTTTTTATGGAGGCCGACTTTGTAAATAGTGATATTGTCTGTAAAGGTTTCTTTAAAGAAACCCGGCTTTGGGGCTGATGTTAAAACATCGACCTTTAAGTCGCTGCTACCGGCGTATTGTTGTAAGAGGTACCGATGGGCGTTAGCGGCTCCGCCACCAATCGGCGGAAACTCATAATTAAGCATTAGTATTTTCATTGCTTACAGGGCTTTTGCAAAACTTCAGTTACTTACTGAGCATTTTTCGAGCAACAACGTACAAATTTGTCTGAAGCACAAGCGGCAGCCGGCGAAAATCTGTATGCTTGAAGACCACGCTGACCGGCCCCATCTTTTTCTTTATCTTAGCGAGCGTAAACTCATTTATCGGATTCATTTTAACGAATCGCACCTCGAACCCGTGCCCGGCCAGCCGTCGCCGCAACTGTCGGGGCGTGTGCAGTGACGGATGGGCCCGCCGCCATTTAAGAGACCGATGTTGGAGCGTCTCGAAAATCACATTGCTGTATTTGTTCGGCGTTTGAAACAGGTAATAACCACCGGCTCCAAGAACACGAGAGACTTCGGTTATATGTTTATCCACCCTGGCGATATGCTCGAACAGATCAAAGCTCAACACAACATCGAAAGATTCGTTTTCGTATGGCAGAGTCTCCGCCGCCTGCACTTCCAGCCGGATATCACCGTATTTCTTCAGACCGTAAGCAATTGCCTCGCGCGATATATCTACGCCCGTAGTGTCATATCCCTGCTTGCCCAGCTCGAATACTACACTGCCGATACCGCACCCGATCTCCAAAATCCTGTCGTTTGGCTTTAGCAAATTGGCAGTTCTCAGGAATTCCAGGTTCGTCTGCAGATTCCCACGTTCTTCCTTGCCTGTTTCAAGCCCCTTTCGCCAGGTTTCGTCATAGAGCTCCTGCTGCTTTTTCAACTCTTCATCCATTGCCGCTTGCGGGCCAGTTACCCTATTTTCCTTTACTATCTCAACTTTCTCCCGCACTTCTTCGCCGGTTAGCTCTCGTTTCTACACTTATTTGCGCTCGAAGAGGACATGCTGCCGGCTGAATTGGCCTTGAACGACCTTGTAGTTGCTCATGACATATTCTCTAAATGCCCCCATTACCTTAAAGCGTTCGGCCTCAGCCGGTTCGACCTTTTCTTCAAGCAACTTGGCATAGGCCGTCTCGTACGCCTCTACGGCCTGCTTGTTATTCGGCAGAAATCCGCCTTGCGTCTGCGGCCATAGTTGCAGAGGCGGGCGGTCCCACGGGAAATGTTGTTTAAGACTGTCAACGATGAATTTGGGCGGTTCCTTCTCGAACGAGGTCAGTATCTCATCGATTCTCTCGGAGAGAACTTCCGGCGAGAGTGTGTGCATATTCCCTTCAAATGCCTTCGGCGCCGGGCTCAGCCTCTGGGCGATGACATATATCCCCGGATACCAGCCCCAGACATAGATCTTATCCGTCGCCTGCGAATTGGCCCGGATATGCTCGCCGATAAGCTCCCAGCCGCCTTTGCCTTCGCCTATTAAAATTGCCTTTCGCCGGTCAGAGATTTCCCTGTATTTCTGCAAGTAGCCTCTTCGTCTTTCGACCTCACCTGTCGCGCGGTTAACGTAGGTGGTGCCGCTGTGCGGGCTTACTGTTGTCCCGAAGAATATCTGCCACGACATAATTATCATTAGCAGCAGTCCAAGCAGGCCTATCGCCACGTACTTTGGCCTCGAGATGGCGGTTTTTGCTTTGTCGTAGTAAATCGCCACCAGGTATCCGCCTAACATTGCAGCCGAGGCGGTTAGAGGCAGGTAATACTGCTCGTATGACCGCGGGCTGATCCAAACAAACGCCATATCGAGAACCCACCAGACCCCAAAGAGCAGGACGAAGCGATCGTAGCTCTTTGCCTCCGGCTTTTTTGCCGTGAGCGCCGGCCAGACCAGACGCAGGATTCTTGCGATGATCGCACCCAGCACCAGCGCTATCGGCAGCATGAGGTGGGCGTAGTATCGCAGGACCCTCGGCCATTGCTCGGAGAACGGTGCGTGTTCGCGGCTTTCACTGATATAATCAGCGGCTGCCTGCCCGGCTTCCGGGCCGCCCGGCAGAAACTTTCCCAGAGTCTGCCAGACAAACGCATAAGGCAGGCCCATTTGCACGTCCCAGCCAAGTATCCATAGGTACAGCGGTGCAATTGCCACCGCCGCACCGCCTAACAGCAGCAGGATGTCAATGCCCGTTTGCCTGATGGTTTTGCGTCTTAACATTGCCTGCGCAAGCACAAACACCCCGATAGCACCGATCACCGACAGCCCAGTCGGCTTGAACAGCGGCGCCCAGCCGGCAAATGTGCCTGCCAGGACCGCGAGCCACCATTTGCCGCTGAGCTGATAAAGGACAAAACAGCTTGCCCCCAGGACCATAAAGGCAATCATATATTGCTCTTTGACGTTGCCGTACTTGGCGATTGTCGGCGCCGAGAGGTAAATCGAGGCGACGATGACGCCGACGGCGGCGGGGAGGGTGCCGAAGAGCTTTCGCATTGCGATAAACATCATAATCAGTGCTGCGGCCTGGAGGATCATCTGGATCAACTCCGGGCCCTTTTCACTGAATCCCCAGAGCCGGACGCCTAACATATTCACCAAGAGGGTGCCGATCTGGGCGCTGGGCCTTTCCTCGACGCCGATCTCGGCGCCGGAGAGGATTTTCTGGGCTGAATACACGTATGCCCCGCTGTCGAAGGCACCGGGGGTGTTGAACTCGAAATACTTGCCGAGGCCAAACGGGATAGCGGCCAGGATTGCGATGATACCGAGCACCACTATCGACTTTTGACGAGCGGTGAACTTCACCCCCACCGTTTTACTGTGCGAAGTCGAGGCGGCAGGGTGTCTGTGGTGCGGCTTTGGGAGTTTTTTCGAGTGCCTGGTTTTTCGGTGGGGCTTGCTCATTGCCGGTCTTCCTTCTCATTTGCGCCGCGAAGGCAGCAAGACATCAAGATATTGAGCTACAACTCTGTCGCACACAATTCGAGGACCTGTCATGCTGAGCCAAAGGCGAAGCATTACCCTGTGGAACGGTTACTATTCTTCTTCGTGCCCCCGCAAGGGGCCCTGGGGGCTTTGTGTCTTTGTGGCCGGATTCTCCTTTTCCCGGCTCGATTCGAGGATTTCTTTTATGACGTAGGTCGGGCGGTCCTGGGATTCGTGATATGTTCTCACAAGCAGCTCGGCGAGCAGACCCATCAGGATGAACTGGATGGTGGTGGTGATCAGTATGGCGGTCAGGACGAGCAGCGGGTTTCTATTCATCGGGAAGTCGTGCGCGATTTTTTGGTAGAGCACGGCCAGGCCGCAGACGATGGCCCCCAATGCGCTCGCCAGTCCCAGCCCGCCGAAGATGTAAATCGGCTTGGTTGAGTAGGAGCCGAGGAACTTGATGGTCATAAGGTCTAATAGGACTTTCCAGGTTCGCGCCAGACCGTATTTGGCAGCGCCGGCTGTCCTGGGCCTGTGGTTGACCACCATCTCGGTGATTTTGGCCCCGCTCCAGCTTGCCAGCGCGGGCAGGAACCGGTGCATTTCGCCGTATAATTTCGTCTTGTCGAGGACCTCTTTTCGGTAGGCCTTGAGCGTGCAGCCGTAGTCGTGCAGCTTGACGCCGGTGATTCTGGAGATAAGCCAGTTGGCGATTTTGGATGGGATCAGCCTCGTGACGAAGTGGTCGTGCCTTTTCTTTCTCCAGCCGCTGACGACGTCGTACCCTTCGCTGAGCTTCTCGATCATTTTTGGTATGTCGGCCGGGTCGTTCTGTAAATCGGCGTCAATTGCGATGACAATGCCGCCTCTGGCGTGGGCGAAGCCGGCGCTGAGTGCGGCGGTCTGGCCGAAGTTCTTGCGAAAGCGGATAACGCGGACTTTTGCATCGGCCTTTTGTATCGCGGCCAGGATATTGAAGCTGCCATCGGTGCTGCCGTCGTCCACGAAGATTATCTCGTAGTTGTACCCGCCGAAGACCGGTTTGTTCCCGTCCACAGCTTCGCCCCGGCCGGTCAGCGTCTTTGTTATCTGCTCATAGAGCGGCCGGATATTGTCCCGCTCATCTAACAGCGGCGTTACGACCGTCACTTGCGGGCATTGCTCTTCCATATTCAACTCCGTGCAAATCGGCTTTAGCGGTCTGTCAAGTGTGATTTTGTAAGTCAAACCTGCGGTAAAACCGCAGGCTAAATAGACTGCTGTGGGGCGGAGATTGCCACGTCCGCCTGCGGCGGACTCGCAATGGCAACTCCTCACATCACTTGTGACAGAGCACTATTCTATGCTAACGGCTGCGAGGCCGTTTTGCAAGGGGCCTCAACGCAAGAAAGGGCATTTGAGGACCCCTTAAGATATCGGCTGCAAATGGATATATCATTAGCCACAGACGCTGTCCTGACCGTAGCCTGCCCTGAGCAGTGTCGAAGGGTCGAAGGAGGGCACATCCCCAAGGGACAGGAAGAACGCAGAGGAATGAGAAGATAGAAGTCAGAAGGCGAACGACTAACGGCCTTTCACTGCCGCCAAGGGGCTTGGAGCAGCATAGCCGCAACCAAAAAGTTCGTCTATTAAAAAAACGCCATAACACATTAAGAATAAACAGCTTACGATTACTCACTACAAAAAACGTGCAAAAAAATAAGAAGTTGGCGGATAGTAGTACATAAAGACGCAAAAGAATCCAATCCCTGATACCCCCCTGATACCCTTTTCCACCACCGCTTTTTGATGGGCGAAATTTGGAAATTACATGCTGTGTTCGCGGAAATAATACGTGACTGTCCTTAGTTTGGAAGATAGAAAAAAATGCTTCATCCGGTTAATGAGTAGGTGGCCGTTGCAGGTCAGGGCCTTGGAGTTGTCTGGAGAGAAAAATCGTTTGGGCAGAGGGCCAAATTAGGGCAACCAGGGGGGTAATTTGGACCTCTGGGGCCCCGAACGATTTTTC
>DAOWID010000116.1 GCA_030641115.1 Planctomycetota bacterium
CATTTTAGATTGCTTCGTCGCAAAACTCCTCGCAATGACCCTAAGAACGCAACTTATACGCTGTGAACGGTTACGTTTCGGTTTTGGCTTGCCTATGGCGAAACAAGGTAACGAACAAATATGCAACGATGACGGCTGCGATTGCTGTAGCAGAGATGATTACATCGCGTATAATGAAATCTTTGCCCAGAATGGCGGAGAAAAGCTTCACAGCAAGTAGAAAGCCAAATGGCAGCGATAGTGCCAGGATGATCCATGTAGGTTTCGAAGCTTTCGGCCACAGGAAAAGACGTAGGTTTTGAAGCCATAACATGGTAAAAAATGCGTAAGCGGACACATGAAACATCGTGTTTGTGGTCGGCAATAGATCAGCCAGGTTTGCTCGTGCAAGATTTGTCAGACTAAAGATGGCGGCACCCGTTAGCACAAGCAGCGCAGGCCAAAAGCTAAGAACCGAAAGCAGAATTAAGCCGGTAATTACTGCTGCAACGTCTGCAAAAAAATCCATAATGTCACAACTGCGTCCCACTCCGTAACTCTGAAGCAATTCGTCAATAGCCCCATACGAGACCGTCACTAAAAGGACCCACCAAGCAGTAGCTCTGCGCCAGTTTACCTTGTCGCTGGGCGCGACCGCAGACCAAAACAAAAAGACCAAAAGCAGATAGGCGAGGAAGTGAAGGATTTTATCAGACACTTCGGCTTCGCGCACCACGTCGGGGATGGGTATATGCGCAAGGATAAAGAGAGTGGGCCAATAGAACGCTAAAGCAATTAGAGTCAGTTTTTTTCGCCGCGATGAAGCCATTGAATCCCCTATGACTATGCTACCAATGGTCTGTCGCGCGGTAAATGATAACCGTCATTCTCAGTCCTTCGCTTCGCTCGAGGACAGGCCCCGCGAAGAATCTCCCTTGCCAAGGCCAGATGCCCACCACAGGCGCGTCTGGCGACTTCGCCTTCAACTCAGCCTTGTCCTGAGCGAGCCGAAGGGATGACAACTGCTCAAATAATGTGCGACAGAGCACCGGCCTCTTCAATAATGTCTTGATTCTTGCAACAACACTTGTGTAATTCTACCAGAAATTCGGCATGATGTAATGATCCTTGCCCACGTTTTATGGGAGATGCACATCGAGAGTGAATTTTAATCTGTGAAATCCGGGATTAAATGTATAATATAAGTGGGACCTGCGCTTTGCGGGAACGCGTACTGTAATCTGCTTCTTGAAAAACTGTTTGGGAGGACCGAAGAAATGAAACGCTCGACAATCCTTGGAGCTGCCACTTTCGGACCCGCCGGCCAGAGGCGGGGAAAATGGGCTGCTGTTTCAATAGTCTTGGCAGCGTTTGTGGCCCTTTGCGCGGGACAATCTATCCGCCAGGGTGGACCCGCCCGTGGCGGGCGTCGGACCACTCGGCGCTCACCTGTTAAGATAATCCAACTTCCCGAGGTGAGGATGACCGGGCCGATGAGTCTCGAGGAGTCGCTCGTCAAGCGGCGAAGTGTGCGCCAGTTTAGTAACCAGCCGTTGAAGTATTCACAGATCGGGCAGTTGGCCTGGGCCGGTCAGGGCATAACAGAACGGGAAAGAGGCTTGCGAACAGCGCCGTCGGCGGGCGAGACTTACCCTATAGATTTGTACTTCGCCATCCCCGATGGGCTGTTTGTCTATCGGCCTGGCGATCACAGTTTGGAACAAATCTTCGACCAGGATATTCGCGGCGGGGTGGCAGCAGCGGCTGGGATGCAAGAGCCGCTGACCAGCGCAGCGTGTGACATTATTGTTGTAGGGTCCGTGAGAAAGCTTACGCCGCGATTCCGCAAGAAGGCCCGACAATATATGCTGTTGGAAGCGGGGCACATTGCACAAAATATCCAGTTGCAGGCTGTGAGTTTGGAGTTGGGATCTGTAACAATAGGTGGTTTTGATACGAGGGAGGTCAGCAGGGCCTGCAAGCTACCAAGAACACTGGAGCCGCTTTATATAATTCCCGTTGGCTATCCGGCCACGCAAGCACCACCCG
>DAOWID010000441.1 GCA_030641115.1 Planctomycetota bacterium
CTCCTCGCGATGACACGGAAATAAAGTTGTAACCGTTCACAGCGTATAAGTTGCGTTCTTGGGGTCATTGCGAGGAGTTCTACGATGAAGCAATCTGAAATGTAACGATTGAGATTGCCACGGCCCGCCTGCGGCGGACCTCGCAATGACATAAAATAGTACATTTGCCCCGTGAACAGTCGTCTTTCTTGCGGATTTTGCCGCTTGGACTATCCAAGATGGCTGATTTTGCCCTTCAAGGCGCATTTCTGCCGGAGCGCTTCTGCGTACACTCCGGCGGCCTTTTCTCTGCTGTATTTGGCCTTGTGGCAGATTTTTTGTATGTTTTAATAAACAGCACTGATCTGGAGGTTAAAATATGAAGGCTATTCAAGTTTCTGATGAGCTTTATGATAAACTCAAGAGCTGTGTCGTCGATCCTTTCGATGATACTCCGGAATCCGTCATCGGCCGTTTGATCGATATTGCGGATAAAGCCAAGAGCCGGTGGTCCCCACTGGATGCCCATGTAGAGAACACCGACCAACACCCGGATTCTCAGAATAGGCGACCTGAACACCCGGAGCACTGGAAGCAACAAGCCGAGGCGGTATTATAAGGCAGGATTTCAGTCGTTGTTAGTACGGACATAACACGCCGTCACAAGTTGCATCCAAGATAGGTTCCGGAGTTCGACAACTGCTTCAAAACCCGCCAGACAGACGGCGGCCAAACTCCGGCAGACAGACCCTGTCCAATTCAATGCATAACGCGAAGGATCAGCCAGGTGCCGGGCCAACGGAATAGATGTTTGCACACCGGAAACCATTACCGAAGAGATCGACATTCGGAGCGCGGAACAGCGAGCCGGGTCGGGTGCATCGCCTTGTTATGTTGGGTAATTGGACTTTGCTGGTCAATTATAACGTTTTGCCTCTTCAACCATATACATTGTCCCGCAGCCGTCGCAGTATAGGTACCATTCAAAGTAGTACGACTTGCGTTCGCGACGCTTCTTGGGTGTCCGCTTTACCAATGGCGTTTCGCATTTGCGACACAGGTCTCCCGGCTTCTTGGGCTTGGGGCTCCTTCGATTTGTGCTCGTTGGTGATGGTCCAAATTCGTCAGC
Organism: Planctomycetota bacterium; assembly: GCA_030641115.1. GTDB lineage: Bacteria > Planctomycetota > Phycisphaerae > Sedimentisphaerales > Anaerobacaceae > DAOWID01. The sequence continues at coordinate 1,109 of DAOWID010000441.1, forward strand.
AGTCTCCGTGTACGCCGTGTCGTCAAGAAGGGCGGGTGACTTTGCAGCCTCAACGGACAATTGATCACATCGTTCATTGTCCCGTATGCCCGCGTGACCTTTGACCCAAATCAATTGAACGTCGTGCTTTTCGAAGGCAGCGAGAAAGCGTTCCCAAAGGTCGATATTCTTGGCCTTGTGTTTGCGTGTTCGATACCAATCGTTGTCACGCCATTTGAAAACTGAGCGTTTGGTAACGGCATCAACGAGGTACTTCGAGTCGCTGTGAAGCGTAACCGAACATCGAGAAGTTAGGGCCTCCAAGCCAACAATCGCCGCCAGGAGCTCCATTCGATTGTTTGTCGTTCTCTTGAATCCAGCCGAGAGTTCCTTGGAGTGTTTGCCGTAGCGAAGCACAACGCCATAACCACCGGGTCCAGGGTTTGGCTCGGCGGCACCATCCGTGTAAATGACAACTTCTTTGAGCGGCCCATCACTCATCCGATTGTCTCAAGCTACATAACACAATAATAGACAACACGATACCTATGGCACAAGTTTCGACTGATTTTGTGCTACCATTATGCTAACACCAACAATAGGCGTAACCGTAAATAATTGTACTACAATAGCATATATGTGTTTTTCGGCCACCCTGCAAAAATAGCTGGGTCTCCCCATGTCTCCGATTCTTCTGCATAGCGTTGTTAGGTTGCTTACATCGCCCTTGATGGTCATTCAGGCTCGTCCCCCACCTTGTCACGCAGTACATCCTTTACGAATTCGGGGAGTTTTTTCCGAGCGTGTTTAGACAGCTTGACGAGTTGATCGTATTCGGGCACTTCATGGCCAGTCCACGTGATGTCCAATCGCCGAATTAGACGCAATGCAATGTGAGCATAGTTTTCGGGGCTCGCCCAGTAACACGTCTTACAAACATTGACAAGGTTGTCTTTCTTCCAATTCTTGCAATGTTCACACGACCACGACTTTGCTCTATTGCACGAGCTACACAACAGCATGAAGTCAAAAGGATTCAAATCACCTTGCGGATCGCCGCCGACTTGGTATGGGACTCGATGGTCAATCTGAAGGTATCGTGATTCATATTCGGTGAAACAGATAGCACAACGCGCACCGTTGATTTCGACCAACTGTTCTTTGAACTTCTTGGGCCAAGCCATGCGGCCCCCAAGTTTACCACTTTTGATTTTGGCAGGATCACCGAACCTATACGCGCCAATCTTGCGACCGTGCGTCCCAGTAATCCTGAATGTTTCCAAGGGGATTCCTTGTTCTCTAACATCACGCGCCGCCCGTGGGGGGTGATCATACCCGTATTTTTCACTCAGCTCTTCTGTTGTGATGTATCCATGGTCCAGAATATGATCGATAACTGTTTTGGCACGCTTTGCTGTGACAGTTTTCAGTTTTTTCAGAAACTCTTCTGGCAACTCGACCTGTTGCCGCTTTCGTTTCTTCTTTGCCACTGGCGTAGTCTCCTACCAGAGTGAAAGTTGTCGCTCGGAGATGCGCCCCTCACGTTCGAGCGAAGCAATTAGTGCAGGCGACAGATACAATGATTCGTATGTTACGTCGTTTCGGCCTAATAGGGTCGCCTGGGTTGATCTTCCCGCACGAATCTCAAGACGGGTTAAACGCAACGACTCCGGCAAAGGGTCGCCATAAGTTTTTGTCCCGGTTCGACCATCGTAGGAAACAGCAAACATGATGTCCCGTTCATTTAGCTTTGCGAGTTCATCGTAGAACTGATCGTGGTCAATCTTAGGAAGATAACGTTGATCGCGACTGCCGCAGACACCTTGGTACGGTGGGTCCATGTAGATCAAATCGTCATCACTGCATTGAGCTAAAACCTTCTTGTAATCCCAGGCGGTAAGACCTACGCGTCCGTGCAAGAGAGCAGAGGCATAGCAGATCCGCCTTCGCATCTCCGCCGGCCTCGCGCCTTTCCGTCTGTTGTCTGGTGTGTTGTTAAACTCACCATTTGCGTTGTAGCGAATGGCCGCCTTGACGCATCGCGCAAGCAAGTACAAAAAATCAGCAGGTTCATGCGTGTCATTAAATCGGTCACGTACTTTGTCGAAATACTCTCGCTCCCTTCCAAGCTGATCGTTCCAAAGATGGGTGTATATGCCCGCGAGGGCGTCTGGCCGATGAATGATCTCACCCCAGAGATCAATTAACGGGGCGTGAGCGTCGTTGATCCAGAAGCGTTCAGTTCGCCGACGCGTAGCGACGGCAAGAGAGATTGCCGCGGAACCAGCGAACGGCTCAACAAGACGTGAAACAGTAAGGGGGAAGTGTTGAAGTATCACTGGTGCGATTTGCCGTTTGCTGCCCTGATAGGGAATTGGCTGCGGTACGTCGCGCGGACCGTTCATCAGTAAGCCTCCTGGTTAGCTAAATGCTCATGCCGCCGAGTTCGTTTCATGCAACCTAACATAATAATATACAATACTTCTTGTTAGCAATTTAGTTTAGCGGAAATAGAATGTCAACATTACTATCAAATTCCGGTCCATTTGTTGCCCACTACTTGGGAAATCCGCGGTGAATCAACTCCGGCAGGTGAGCTCACGCCTGAATCCGACAATTTGTGCAATCATTTGTGTATGAGTCTTGTAAAGATGGGGTGGGGCAACAATAATAGGACCGATTCGGTGAGTAGTATTATGTGTACGAGTAATCGAGGGCTAAGTAAGTCATGGATGCCAGAGAAGACAAATTCACGGTTAGGACCTACGAGTGCCAGGCTGATGGGAACATGAAGATAAACTCGCTGATGCAGCACTTGCAGGAAGTCGCATCTGCGCACGCAGAACAACTTGGCTTTGGATATGACAAGCTGAATGAAATAAATGCCTATTGGGTGCTATCAAACTTCAGAGTAGAAATCGACAAACTCCCGAAGTTGAATGATGAAGTCACGATTAAAACGTGGCCGAGTGGATATACGCGTGCAATAGCGACAAGAGAATTTGTCGGCAAAGACCAATATGATTGTGAGTTATTCAGGGCGAGCAGCGAATGGATGGTACTGAATAAGCACAAGAATCGGCTGAAGAACTTGTTTCGTCTGGATCTGGGTTTGCCCAAAACCGGGCAAAAAGCTTTGCCGGGACAACTGAACAGACTGGAACCGCGAGATGGCTATCGTCAAGCCGAGCGGATACGCGTGCCCTACAGCTCGATCGACTTAAACGGGCATGTGAATAACACAGAGTATGTGCGATGGGGTATTGACGCGGTGATGAGAATGTTCAAACTCAAGGAGAACATCCGCGCCGTACAAGCCACCTATTTATCCGAAGTTTTTGAGGGGGACGAGCTTGATCTGCTGGTATCTTCCGGCACAGCCGGAGATGTTTATGTTCTCGGAAGAAAATCAGACACGCAAGTCAATGTATATCTAATGGAAATCTCGCACTGACCTCAGCAAGCTCTGTGCTCTCAAATCTCTCCGTTTCAGTCATCGCTTACATGCGAATGTTGGGTTTTATATGCCTTGAATATCCTGCTTATATTTGCCGTTTCGGCATCGCCTGTGTGGACGATGACGCGGTAGCGCAAGGTGAGCTTGTCGCCCTTCGGCAGGTCTAGACGGTCGTTTTGCAGCCAGTTCATCGGCGTCGGCGAGAAAAACCCATAGTCGCGCGTGAACCACTTGCATGGGAACCACCGGTTGGCCGGATGCTGTAGAATGGCGATCCCCTCGGTGACGCCGTCGCGTGTGCCGGAGTAATCACACCACGGCGAAGCAACGCCCCAGGTCGCTTTCTCGCCGGTCTTGCCTTCAGCGTTGACGAGCGTGCCTCCAGCCTTGACGCTTAACTCGGGCACAACACGTGCGGAAAACAGTGCGTGGTTTGATTTCAGGATGCGGATGTCTGTCAGCGGCTCAAGCGTGATTTCAAAATCAATGAAGCGAAGGTTCTCGCTCGGTGCGCTAATGATAACGCTGCGCACATCCAGGATGATCGGCTCTTTGCCCGGCTGCTGCCAGAAACATTTGTCGGTGAAGACGACCCGCTTGCCTGATGCCTCGATTATCTTCGGGCCCGCCGAGACGATTTGTCCGCGTTCGTTAGCTTGCTGCCAGTAGTTGCCGCCATTGACGCGGTCACAGCCAAAGAACAGAGAATGATGGTGCGGGTACGGCTGAGATGTCTCGGTCGTAATGGACTTGCCCGAGGCCGGTCCATTTACCGGCCAAAAATACGGATACTTTTGTGACGCGGCGAACTTGTAGCGCGTGAACAATTTGCCGTCCACCGTAACTGTAACATGGTCTTTTTCGAGCTTCGCCGCCACCTTTTGCGGAACCATCTCAGCCGATGCACACAATTTCGCCGGGGCCAAAATACTCCATCCGGCGACTATCAATAAAACTCCAACGGATCTCATCCAGCAATTCATGTCGTACCCTTCAAGAAAATCGATCGCACTCTGTCACTTCCGTGCCCTTAAGCAAGCAACGATGTTTTGACTTTCAATAATCAGTAGTAGTGTGTCAAATTCGAAGTTATGGTTAAGAACCCCACGTGAAACGTGGGGCTAAATATTCAGCCTGCGGTTTTACCGCAGGTTCTGAACCATAAAATCAATTCTATAGGTGCCACGGGCTGCGCATTGGCCGGATGAGCAGACGATTGGCGGTATCGTCATTGATAAACTGCTCAGCCTGCGGGTCCCATTTGAGTTTTCGTCGAACCTGGATAGCAATGTGTCCGATTTGGCACAGCGACGTAGTCCTGTGGCCAACCTCTGCGTCGGCTAACGTCTGGCCACGTGCTTTCACGGCATCGATGAAATCCCTTTTTTCATGCTTCAACGGCAGATGGATTTCATCAGGCCCAATCCGCGATTTGAGAATCGACTCGGGGCTGGCTTTCAGGCTGCGACTATTGTAGTCGGCCTCCACCCATCCGTCCGTGCCTTCAAATCGTACGTATGGTCGGCCCGTTCCGTAAATCAGCCTGACACCGTTGGCATATTTGTACCGAAGTTCAAACTTCAGTAGCACGCCCCATAGACCATCAGTTGGATATTCTCCGGAACCTTTAACTTCCACCGGACCGGTGCGTTCGGTACCGTTGCCCCACTGGGCGATGTCATTAAGGTGCGCGCCCCAGTTGGTGACCATGCCCTCGCAGTAATCTCGGACGCGCATCCAGCCGGGTCGCCCATAGCTGCGTGGCGGATGCACGCGCTTCTCGGTATATGGCGCCACTGGGGCAGGGCCAAGCCATAGTCCGTAGTCTAACTCTTCCGGCACGGGCATTTCAGCTTGTGGGGGGCAGGCTACGTCACCAGCCGGCACGCCCGTGCGAATCGTATGCACCTTGCTGATCCGCCCGTTCAGCACCAATTCACACGCTCGCTGAAAAAACGAATGTGAGCGGAACTCGCTGTCGGTGCGGAACACCCGGTTGTACCGATGCACGGTGTCACTGAGGGCCCGGCCTTCGGCGATGGTCAGGGTCAGCGGTTTCTCGCAGCAGATATCCTTGCCGGCTTTGGCGGCAGCTATAGCCATAGGCACGTGCCAGTGGTCCGGCGAAGAAATCATCACGGCGTCAATATCCGTCCTCGCCAGAAGCTCGCGGAAGTCTTTGTAGGCCGAACAACCTTTGAAAGTATCGCCGGGCTGAGCCTTGGCGTAATGTGTGTTGACGGCTTTGTACGCGTTATCGAGCCTCCAGGCGTCCACCTCGCAGACCGCGACGACCTGCACATCAAGCGCATTCAAAAAGAACTTCAGATTGGAGTGATATGCCTGCCGGCCCATCCCGATCATGCCGACTGTAGTTCGATTGCTGGGAGCGTTGGCACCGAATGCCGAAGCCGGGATGATTGTTGGCCCAGCCAGAGCTGCGCACGCCGTGGCCGCAGCGCTTTTCAGAAATTCGCGCCGGCTGACGGTATTTACTTTTTGGGCTTGTGCACTCCTCAGCGTTTTACCTGCCTTTCTTTGCGAAGACTTGAACCTTTGTTTTCTTGCCTGTTCAAACCAATCATACCAGACGTGCCGTACGTTGGCAATCCGAATTTGCTTGCATCGCAAGCGTATCTAACTTATTCTTAGAATGTAACGACAGACTATGTTTTTGTAGTGGTCTATCACAGGTCAAAGGCTTCTGCAAAATTGCAGGTTAGGCATACTTTGACAAGAAAAAATCGTTTTTTGATTTTTTCTTGTTAAACAGCAAATTGTTCTTTGGCAAATAGTTAAGCGATTATTTAAGAAAATCAAAAAACGGATTTTCTTAAATAATATATGCCTAACC
>DAOWID010000130.1 GCA_030641115.1 Planctomycetota bacterium
TTATTAAACAGTAAGTTGTTCTCTAACAAATAGTCAAGCGATTACTTAAGAAAATCAATCCGCCGAAGGCGGACTTAAATAATATATGCCTAACCTGCAATTTTGCAGAAGCCTTGAATCTTAAAGTAAGGAGAAGTAATTATGAAGACAAGGTTTTGGTTCTTTGAAGAGGACATTCGGCTGAGCTCAGTCGAAGCCCTTGCCGTTGTCCTGCTGGTATCATGTACGCTGTCAGTGGTAATGGCTGAGCCGATTGACCAGCAGCACAAGGCCAAGCGGATTTTGGATGCCGCCAACGTCGAAGGCGGTTTAATCGTTCACGTCGGCTGCGGGGATGGAGAACTCACCGCCGCCCTGAGGGCCAACGACAGCTATATCGTCCAAGGGCTGGACACAGATGTCGGTGAAGTCGAAAAAGCGAGAAAGACGCTTATGTCGAAAGGATTATACGGCAAGGTCACGGCCAGGGAATTCGACGGCGAAAACCTTCCCTATATCGACAATCTCGTGAACCTCGTAGTGGTGACTGACAAGTGCAACGTGTCAGAAGATGAAATACTACGGATACTGGCACCAAGGGGAGTGGCTTATATTAATGGGAAGAAAAAAGTCAAGCCCTGGCCGGCAGAGCTGGATGAATGGACCCATTTCCATCATGACCCGCAGGGAACAATGGTTGGTAAGGACCAGGTGGTTGGCCCGCCTCGCAGGATCCAATGGATTGGCGAACCGAAGTGGCTGCGCAATCATGACTTCATGTCGAGCATGCACGCAATGGTATCGGCCCGCGGCAGGGTATTCTATGTTATAGATGAGGGGCTTCGTAACCATATCTTTCTGCCTTCGAGGTGGACGCTTATAGCACGTGACGGATTCAACGGGACTATCCTCTGGAAAAAACCGTTGGCGGGCTGGCATCCCAATAACTGGCCGTTGAAGAGCGGGCCCGGTCATCTGCCGAGGAAGCTGGTTGCCGTTGGAGACAGGGTCTATATTGCCGGCGGACTGGTTGATCCCGTTAAAGCCATCGACGCGGTTAGCGGCACGACGATCAGAACGTACGAGAGAACAAAGCCTACACAGGAGATAATCTTGGCCGATGGAGTCCTCTACCTGCTCGTAGACCCGGAGCAACCGGCTGTGAATTACAGGGCCAAGACAGCGAGCTATAAAGAAATAAACCATGCCAACATTGGATGGGCATGGACGCCGGAGAGTCCGGAGCGGATCATTAGGGCAGTTGAAGCCGATTCCGGAAGGCTCTTATGGAAACATCCTGCCAACGTCGCTCCACTGACTCTGACTGTATGTGATGACAAAGTCCTCTATCACAACGGTGACGGTCTGGTCGCGCTCGACCGCAAGACGGGAGAGCAGCTCTGGGCATCGGAAGGACCCGCTGTCAGTAGAGTCGCTACGGGCAGCTCGCTGAGGGTCTCGTTTTCGGAGGGGATCGCCGTATTCGCCAGCGGTACAAAGCTCGCGGCATTTTCCGCCAAGGACGGCGAGCAGCTATGGACCGGAACATTGCAGAAAACAAGCCATCACTGTCCGGAAGACCTGTTCATTATTGACGGCCTGATCTGGTCGCCGAACACGGGCAGGCCCCAGCACAATGGAACACATTTCAAGGTATTGGATCTGTGTACCGGAGAAATAAAGAGAGATTTTGTTGCCAAAAACCTGCCCGGATTTCCGATGCATCCAAGATGTTATCCGAGCAGGGCGACGACGAAGTACATCATGACGAATGGAATAGGAACGGAATTCTACAAAGTGGGCGGCGAAGAGGTGGATATCCATCACTATGTACGTGGAAGCTGCATCTATGGCGTTATGCCATGCAATGGACTGCTATACAAGCCTCCCGATTCCTGTGCATGTTACTACCAGTCAAAACTGGAGTATTTCTGTGCGCTTGCGCCTGGGCAGTTCAAAGCCGAGAGATCAAAGTCTAAAGGCCGTCTTGAAAAAGGCCCCGCGTATGGCCATCAACCATCGACCACCAGCCAGCAAGCATCTTCGTGGCCCACCTACCGTCGTGATGCCGCGCGCAGCGGATTCTATCCGTCGCCGGTTGCTTGTGATTTGAAAGAGTCATGGCAGGTCAAGCTGGATGGGAAACTGGCGCAGCCGGTTGTTGCCGGCGGTAAGGCCTTCGTGGCCGCTATTGATCAACAGACACTTTATGCTCTGGATACCGGCTCCGGCAAAACTGTCTGGAAATATACGGCGGGAGGAAAGATTGATTCGTCACCGTCTATATATAAGGACTTAGTATTGTTAGGCTGCGGCGACGGTCGAGTCCATTGCCTGCGTGCTGACGATGGTGCGCTTGTGTGGCGATACCTGGTCGCGCCCGAAGACAGACAAAACGTCTGCTATCAACAGCTCGAATCAGTATGGCCCGTGCACGGCAGTGTATTGATAGAGAACAATACGGTATATGCCCTTGCCGGCCGGAACATGTTTTTGGACGGTGGTATGCGCCTTGTTCTGCTGGATCCGGTAACGGGCAAAAAGATCTCGGAAACTGTGCTGGATGAAAACGATCCGGCGACAGGAAAGAACCTTCAGACATTGATAAGCGCAAAATGCATGCCTATCGCCAATGATGACATTCTCTCAAGCGATGGGGAACGCGTTTATATGCAGGAACAGAATTTTAGCATGGAAGGCAAACGCCTTATTGTTGCCCCTACCCTGGACAGGACGAAGAAAGGTGAGCAAGCCAAACAAAAAGGCAAAAGACATCTGTTTTGCCAGACCGGCTTCCTGGATGATGCTTGGTTCCACAGGTCATATTGGATATATAGCGAAGATTGCGGCGAGGGCTGGGGGGCGTACGCGGGCACGCGAAACTCAAATCCTTCCGGGCGTATTATGGTGCTTGATGAATCACGGGCCTATGCCTTCCGCGCAAGCCCGCTGGGAAACATGCTGCATCCCCGAACCACTTATCACCTTTATGCAGTGGACAAAGATCCAAGTGAGCCTTTGCCACAGGTAAAAAAGAAAGGACAGGGCAGAAAGAAAAAAGGCCAAGAGAGAGGTCTTAGTATCGGCGGACACAAAGTCCACTGGTCCAAGAAATCGCTTCCTCTCCTAGTCAACGCCATGGCCTTAGGCGCAAAGACCTTGTTTGTCGCCGGACCTCCCGACATGGCGGACGAGACGAAGATGTTAGGATATCTTGCCGGCGCTGACGACGACATAAACCGAGAGCTCAAGGCCCAGGAGGATGCATGGCGCGGAAAGTATGGAGGTTTGCTCTGGGCAGTATCGGCTGAAAATGGGGAGAGACTGGCTGAATATAAAATCGACAGTATTCCCGTCTCCGACGGCATGTCCGTTGCGGAAGGAAAGATATTTATCAGTTTGATTGATGGCAGCGTGGTTTGCTTCGAGGAGAAATAGACCGCAGAGCCGAAGAATGTTCAACTTGGAATGATCAAGTAAATTAGGACCGAACTTTTGCAGAACTCATTGTAACTAACGAGAGGCACGCCTGAACTGGAATGCGTAGAGGTCTGCATCTCGCATGACGAAACGGAGGCGGACCGGCGTGCCGGCCAATTCTGAGACGCTGCTCTTGCCGTCCCATTCAACTACCCGGCTGATCTCGTTCGCTGTATGAATCTGATCACAGTCTTTTAGGCTGTACCGGGGGACTGGCTTATTGTTCGCGTCTAAGATCTCTACACTCAGTATGCCAACAGCAGAGGTGTCGACGTTGAGCACCAATTCGTCACCGTCAAAAATTAGAGGGGGCGTTGTAAACTCTCCACCGCCATAGCCGGCTGTGGCCGAGATGAACCCATCTCGTCGAATGACTAAGCGTCCCAACCCATGTGTCTCAACCTCAGGCGCCCCGCCTGCTCGTTTTAGAAGACGTTTGTTCCGCTGGCTGTGCTGGTCCTCTCTATCCCAGCCATGGAGCGTGTTACTACCGTAGTAATACATGTACATTTCGCGTTCATTCCGTGCAGGCACCAGTCCATACGCCATGTAGATGCTACGAGAATCCCATTGGCGCTTCATTCCCAGGTCCACAAACGCTTTTCTGTCATACCGTTTCCAACGGATGCCATCGCGACTTGCAGCAAACCTGACGTCCAGTGTGCCCGCATTGACCGGCTGGCCCTTGCGGAAGTCTTTGAGAAACGTGCCATAATGGAAGTATTCTGCGGGAAACATGTAGTACGCATCCTGGGCCCAAGGGTACTTGATGGTTCCATTCGTGTAGAAATCCACCGCTTGAATATGCGCGCCACTGACGGGGTCGTAGATGGCCGGGTCTTGCTCGTCGAACCCCAACACAACCTGAGTGTCCTCTACGTCGCTGAACCTGGATAGATCGGAGGACTCAGTACGAGCAACACTGCGACCCTGAGAGCCTCCGGGCCTGAGGTTTCTTCGAACATACGCGACGTACTTGCTGATGCGATGGTCCCAGAATATGACATTCTGTGAATCCAAATGATGTCTTTCGCTTCGGAAGGTCAGAATGTCGCTATGAGTCAATTTCCAATGTATCCCGTCCGCTGACGAAAACAGTTGGAGAAATTTGCCGAATTCACTTGGATTGGAAACCAGACGAAACCTCTGGTCCTTTGGCGCGTGCGGGTCTATAAAGACCATGCAGCCGTGCGTGGCGCCCTTAACACCGCCAAAACCGTGGCCAAGCACGATGTTGTTCTTCTTGCTGCCGTAGATCTCGACCAATCCCAAGGCGGGCTTTTCCCAACGTATGCCGTCATCCGATCTGGCATAAGCGATGCTTCTAACGGGAATCTTGTCTTGTTCTGCCTTGCCATACACCGTGTACCACATATAGTAAACCCCGCGGTCGTACAGCACTGAATGGTATTGGCCAAGTCGTTCTTCCCACGGGTTTTCGCACTTGATGACCATATCTCCGGTCTTGGCGGGCGGATGAACCAAAAGCTTGATATCCTTCGGTTCCCGTACGAGATGACCGTCAACGAAGACCTGCCTGCGATCACCGATGAGAATGGGCGTCTCCGCTTGCTGGATTTGCCCAGCAAGAGCAATCGGAAACAATACGAATTTGAGTAGAATTTTTCCAGCCATTCAGTACCTTCCTTGTCAGGGCTTCCAAAAGATCCTTGAGCATATTACAGGTACGCAAAGGGTTTATCAACCAGAAAGGGCCGTTTGTGGATACATATAATGGCCTGGAACTTTCCGCATGCGCCACGGTTGGTCGGGTCAGATATAGCCACAGCCAATATTGACTTGTCCTTTCCACCGAGTACAATGAGTGCGTGAGCAAACCTGAATACAGCCGGACGAGCTGCGGCACGCTTGGTTTGCGTCCAGAAACAGTGTACGTTATTCGTGATTGCAGGAGAATGAAATGGGTTCCTCGGAATGCCACACACAAATGATAGGACGCAGAGATTTTCTCTCGCAGCTTTCGGCGGCCGTGGCCGGTTCGACCTTTGCCCTCCAGAATGCCTGCGCCAGCAAGAATACTGAATTGGCAGACAACTCTGGCCCTGTGACGCCACTGCCGACGATACGGCTTGGCGATCACAAAGTTACCCGGCTGATCGTTGGCTCGAACCCCATCAGCGGATACTCGTACATGGGTCCTGTCCTGGACCAACACATGCGAGAGTACTTTACCCCCGAGCGGATAGTTAAGGTCCTTTGGAAGTGCGAACAGGAAGGCATCAACACTCACCAATTCAGCCGGCCTGAGCAAATGGCCGACGTCTTTGGAAAGCTGCGGGATCGAGGATCAAAGATGAAGTTTATCTGCCTCCACGCCAGCGGATCACAGTACACTTCGATTGAGCAGGTGGTTCAGAGCACTCGGCCAATCGCCATCGTTCATCATGGCGGGGTCACCGACAGATTGTTCCGTGACGGCAAGAGTCGGGAGGTCCATGATTTTGTGAAGCGCGTCCACGATGCGGGCGTGCTGGCAGGCGTCTCAGCCCACAATCCCGATTGCATCAAACGGATCGCGGACGAAGGCTGGCAGGTCGATCTTTTTATGACTTGCTTCTACTACATTACCAGGACGCCGGAGGAATTGGAAAAAATGCCGCCGGTCGTGACGGTCCAGGTCGGCAGAGTGTTCTTTGCCTCCGATCCGCTCGAGATGACTAAGGTAATCCGACAGGTCGGTCAGCCCTGCCTGGGCTTCAAAATTCTGGCGGCTGGTCGGATGTGCCATGATAAACAGTCCGTTGCCGAGGCATTTAAGTTTGCGTTCAAGCACGTCAAGGCGACCGACGGCGTGATCGTCGGCATGTATCCTCGGTATCATGACCAAATCCGCCAGAACGCCCAGTATACGCGAGAGTTTGCCGCACCGTGAGGTACGTAGTACAGCGTTTCGTAAATCTCGCTACTATGCCGGAATGAGATTGCTTCGTCGCTTCGCTCCTCGCAATGACATAGGGCTACATCCGGCGTCATTGCGAGCGAGGCCCTTCGATAAGACTCAGGGTAAACTCCGCCGAGCGTGGCAATCTCGTAGTCGTACTATTTCTGAAATGGAGTAGTAGCTTATGTTTTCGGGGAGTATCAATATGGCCAAGTTATCCTGGAAAATCTGCGTTTGTGTCTTTTTGGCTCTTGCAAGCCCTGTGTTCGCCGCAGAGCCTGCGTCCACAGCCAATCAAGGTCCTCGCCTGTCGGATTCTGAGCTGCTCGATTCGCTCGATCCCGATTTTCCCGGCTTGAGCCGGGTTATTACCCTTTCGGACCGCGGCGATACCTCAAGTGCTCTTTCGGCCTTGATAGCCTTTGTTCGGGACCGCGAGGAACCGGCAGACTTCGGGCAGAAAGCCAAGCGAGATCCGAATGCTGACAAGTCACGGGCTGAAAGTGTCCTTGAACACCGATTTGTCGTGGCCGGCATACCGCACAGCTTCGGCGAGGACATTGATTGGGGCTTCAATCCAACAACTGCGCCGGACTCAAAGTTCGATCGCGACCACGAATGGACCTGGCAGCTCAACCGTCACGGCGCCTGGGTCACTCTCGCTCGCGCATATCAGGCTACCGGCGATGAACGCTTTGCAAAGGAATTTGATTCGCAGTTCTCGGATTGGGTCGCCGAGTGCCCTATCCCAGTCGATGGTGCGAACCAGCGGCCGTACTCAAAGTGGCGTACCATAGAGGCCGGAATCAGGATGTCCTGGACATGGCCGTCGGTATTCACCATCTTTAGAAGATCACCGTCAATCGGGGACAAAACGATTATCTGCGTGCTGAAGTCCATGATCGAGCACGGACGATATCTGCGCTCCCACCCGACCGGCGGCAATTGGCTCACAATGGAGATGAACGGTCTTTTCCACGCCGGTATTCTTCTGCCGTTTGTCAAAGAATCCGAGGACTGGCGTGACTTTGCTGCGAGGCGCTTAGTGACGGAGCTCGATACACAGGTCTATCCGGATGGAGCCCAAATAGAGCTGACACCAGGGTACCATAACGTGGCCCTGCGCAGCTTCCTTGGGCCAGTGAATATTGCTGACGCTTATAAGTATCGCCTGCCGGACGGTTACTTGACTAAGCTCGAGCGGATGTTCGCCTATAACATGTGGGTGATGCGCCCCGACCGGGATGCGCCGCGTTGGAATGACTCGTGGCATGTGGACGTCGCAGGTACGCTGAAGAAAGGCTTCGCGTTGTTTGGCCATCGCAAGGACTTTCAGTGGATCGCAACGAACGGACGGAAGGGCACGCCACCCGATCACACTTCACATTTCTTTCCGTACGCCGGCCAGGTGGTAATGCGCTCCGGGTGGGAACCGGATGCGCTGTTCTTAGGCTTTGAGGCCGGACCTTTCGGTTACGGCCACCAGCACGAGGACAAGCTGGGTATCGTGGTCTTCGCGTACGGTAAAGAACTCCTCGCGGAGGGAGGCAGCTACGCTTACGATGCGTCGAAATGGCGTCGCTATGTTCTCTCCTCATACGCCCACAACGTCGTCTTAGTAGACGGCCAGGGCCAGGTGCGACGGGGTCTGCCGCGTCAGCAGTATGTCAGCAAGGAACCGATTGATGTTGGTTACCATTCAGACGAGCAATACGACTACGCTCGCGGCGTCTACGAAAAAGGATTCGGGAAGCGCGACTACCGCCCGGCCCGGCACGTACGTGAAGTGGCTTTTCTGAAGAAAGCCGGCCTTTTTGTTGTCCGAGATACACTGGAGTCTCTGGACGGCAAGCCGCACTCTTACCAGGCACTGTTCCACCTCGACGCCCAGAGTGTCGATGTCGATAGAGAGCATGGTATTGTCGAGACGAAAGATGCGGCTACCGCCAACATCAGAATTGTTCCACTGTCCGGTCAAGGTTTGAAGACCAGTATCATACGCGGCCAAGAGACTCCTATCATTCAAGGCTGGTTACCCCGTGGTCACGGAATCCGCGGCGTTAGACCAATCCCGACTGTTGTCTATGAGCGCCGCTCGGCAAAACCTGTTCGCTTCCTGACGGTACTGCAGCCGCTTCGGGATACAAATCAAAACCGTGTCTCAGCCATCACCGAGAAAGACGGAAAGACCTTTATCGTTTATGCGGATGGCAAGTCCATTGATGTGAGCCCCATGTTACGACGCCCTGCAGAACAGATCCCGAAGGAAGTCAAATCATTCTTCGCACCTCCTCCGCAATTCGCTGACGACTTCGGAACCTACAAATCCCCGCTCAGATTCCGGGATGGCACACCTGTCAGGACGCCAGCAGATTGGCTAAAGCGAAGGAAAGAAATACTCGCTACATGGCGCAATATGATAGGATTCTGGCCGCTACCAATTGAGAAGCCAAAGGTCCGGTACTTGGAAAAGACGCGCCGGGACAACTTCACCCAGCATCGGGTATCTGTTGAGATCGCACCAGATGAACAGACTGTGGGTGGCTATCTGCTTGTTCCTGACGGCGAAGGTCCGTTTCCTGCCGTCCTCGTGGTGTACTATGATGCCGAGACTGGAGCGGGCTTAGGTAAGGAGTTGCGCGATTTTGGCTACCAGTTGGCCAGACGTGGTTTCATAGCTCTATCGATCGGGACGCCTAAGTTCTGCAACCTTAAGCCTCCCTATAAGCCACTCTGCGAGCTGCCCGAGGGACGGCCCCAGCTTCAGCCGCTCTGCGCCTTGGCTTATGTCGCGGCTAATTGCTACCACGCGCTGGCGAACCTGCCTAACGTCGACCCTGAACGGATCGGCATCGTCGGTCATTCCTACGGAGGGAAATGGGCCATGTTCGCATTCTGCCTCTATGAGCGATTCGCTTGTGCCGTCTGGTCTGACCCAGGGATCGTATTCGACGAGAGCCGAGGCAATATCAACTATTGGGAGCCTTGGTATCTGGGCTACGAGCCAAATCACCAACGTCAGAGAGGGATCCCAAGTGACACTAACCCACGGACGGGTGCCTACAAAGAGCTCATCCAGAAGGGCCACGACCTACATGAGCTTCATGCTCTTATGGCACCAAGGCCCTTGCTTGTATCAGGTGGTGCAGAAGATCCGCCGAAGCGCTGGAAGGCCCTCAATCATACGGTCGCCGTGAACAAGCTCCTGGGATACACAAACCGCGTAGCCATGACCAACCGGAAAAGCCACAGTCCAACGCCTGAGTCTAACGACCAGATCTATGCTTTTTTCGAGCACTTTCTAAAATCGAAGCAGTAGGGCCAAATCCTTACAATGACCGGGCACTGGCGACCTCGCGTCTAAATCCCCTAACCCGGCGTAGCCGGAACCAAACAGGGTTGGATAAAAGGCTGACGCCTTAACGAAACCACCTTCTGCTGCTAAACATCTCTCTGATTTACACGACCGCAATCTCCCTGATACGATGTCCGTAGTAAGTAATAGTCCGAGCGGAGTGGCCCGCAAGAGGCCTGACGGAGTGAGGGCTGTTAGTTACTACGGCGAACATTGTGGACAAATTATTGCTGAA
>DAOWID010000026.1 GCA_030641115.1 Planctomycetota bacterium
ATCCTTTCGATATCGCCATGAAAACAATTCGGCCAAAGTCTACGAACGAGTTGAAGTCGATAACAGTCATTTTTTCTTATAACCTATTGGATTTATTAGGCTTACAGTAATCCTCTAAAACCTTAACGGGACAGTTGTGATGTGTGTTATTGTTCTGTCTGGCATTTGCCGGAATTTCCACTGCGGCACAGACTGAGCCGAATGATGCCCCACTGAAGCTGAAGTTTCAAACCAGCACCAGACCTCAAGACTGAATAGTCAGAGGAGACCATGCTGCCGCCGAAGGTGTTCCAGAACAAGGTAACGATTTGTCCGGTAAGTGTGGATTGATCAGTTGGGATGGTTGCCTGCTTGGGCCAGATCCTTTCCGCCTTCCGCGGACTCAGGATGACAAGAGTGGAATGATGTTTTTTTGAGATTTTTCTTGACAGATTTGAGCAAAGTTGGTTTAATACTAATGTTATGAAGCAAATTGACCGCGAAATCGAAGTCGCCAGACGCGACCCTCGGCGGGATCCGCTAAGGCGGAATACTGCTAATTGGTGGTGGCCTGTTGGTATATAGCCGACAGGTGAGCGGTCGTTTGCCATAGACAATTTGTTGAATTGGATAAAAACGCAGCCTGTCGGTGAAGCAGGCTGCGTTTTTTTTGTTTGTGTTTTCAGTAGGTTATGAATAAAAACTACGATAAAAGGTTTAGGCTATGGATGATTACAGACAAATAATACACAGTGCCGAGCCCGGGCAGCTTGTGCCCATCGTCAAACAGATCGATATTGGCGAGCCAGTGGATTTCTTTGCCAAGCTAAGCGACTATGGGCGGGCGAAGAACTGCTGCCTGTTTGAGTCGCGCGAATATCTGACCGGCAGTGGAGCACTCACCTTCGGCACGGCAAAGCCCTCGCTTTATCTTACGGGAACCGGGCGTGACTTCACCATCAGAGCGCTGAACAATACGGGTAGGCGGATACTCGACTATTTGGCGGAGAATAAAGGAAAGTTCGCCTTTTGCGAATCGGTGCAGTTCGACGCCGATGCTATCACGGGCAGGATCAAGCGGGTCAAAGAGGTGGTGGATGAGCAGACCCGGCTGCAAAGCACAAATCAGATGGATGTGTTGCGAGCCGTTGCATTTGCTTTTCGCCTCGCGAGCAAACCCTTCCGCATAACGTGTGGGCTGCTTGGGGCGATTAGCTATGATTTCATCGACCAGTTTGAGAAGCTGCCCGCCAACAAGGAAGACATTCTGCACAATCCTGATTACGAGCTGTATTTTGCCGACAATATTTTTCTCATGGATCATGAACACGGCAAAGGCTACGTGATTGTCAATTGTGTTATAACGAACAGTTCGCCAGAGGCGAATGAGGCTGCAATCGCAGAGGCGCAGAGTTGCTTCGACTATTACTTCAACATGGCCAGGTTTGACACACCCAAGGGCAAGGAATATGGCGGAGCGCTTCAGCCTGATTCGACTGACACGAGCCAGCCTGAGTATGAAGATATGGTCAGAACGGCCAAGCAGCACATCATAGACGGTGATATCTTTCAGGTTGTCTTGAGCAGGACAAAAATTATTCCCTGCCCGGATGAGCCGCTTGATGTTTACAAGAGGCTGCGCAAGCTGAATCCGTCCCCGTATATGTTTTATCTGAATACGCCGAATACAATACTTATGGGGTCCAGCCCAGAACTGAATCTGAAGGTCAGCGAACAGATTAAGCGCAGAGAGCGCGGAGAACGCCGAGATCAAAAAATTAGAAAGACTCTTTTCTCTGCGGACTCAGCGAACTCGGCGGTAAAAATCGAACAGATTAAGCGTGATGTTGAAATAAGGCCGATAGCCGGCACGAAACCCAGAGGCCGGGTAGGCGGTGAAATTGACGCAGATACTGATTTCAGATACGAGGCGGAACTTAAGCTCGACCGCAAGGAATTGGCAGAGCACATGATGCTCGTGGATTTGGCCAGGAATGACATCGCGCGTGTGGCTGAGCCTGGCAGCAGGGTTGTCACTGAGTTACTTATCGCCGAAAAATACGAATCTGTACAGCACCTCGTAAGTAATGTTAAAGGCACGCTTGCAAGCGGGCTGGATGCACTGAGCGCGTACCTTGCCACGATGAATATGGGGACACTCACGGGCGCACCGAAGATTGAAGCGATGAAAATAATACGACAGTTGGAGAAGAACAAGCGAGGCTATTACGGTGGCGCAGTTATGTATCTGACTGTGGACGGTCAATTCGACAGTTGTATCACGATAAGAAGCCTGCAGGTTAAAGACCATAGAGCATACATTCGCGTAGGCGCAGGTATCGTGCACGATAGTGTGCCAAAAACCGAATTCGAGGAAACCGAACACAAAGCAGGCTCGTGCATGCGGGCGATCTGTAGCAGGTAAAGCAGGGGTAGTACCTTATGGCAGATACAGATAGGAAAGTCCTATTTATCGACAACTTCGATTCGTTTACCTATAATCTCGTGGACGATTTCTGCAAGCGTAAGTGCGAGGCCAAGGTCTACCGGGCCGACACCGAGCTTGAAGAACTTAAGCGTGTGGCTGATGAATTTGGTCCGGACCTATTGTTAATTTCACCCGGTCCTGGCACGCCGGACACAGCAGGCGTTTCACTCTCAGCGGTGGATTATTTTGAGGATAAGCTGCCAATATTCGGGGTATGCCTTGGTCACCAGGTTATTGTGCAGCATTTCGGTGGCAAGATTGGTCATGCGCCCGTGCCCATGCACGGTAAGCCCTCAAGAGTGACACACAACGAAAAGGACATATTTGCAGGCGTTGAAAATCCGCTGCAGGCTGGCCGCTACCATAGTCTTGTTGCGGTAGAGACACCAGACTGCCTGGAAAAAACAGCGGAATTTGAGGGCATCGTTATGGGCGTCAGGCACAAAGAGCTTCCGATATTTGGTGTGCAGTTCCATCCGGAAAGTATCTTGACGCCGGCCGGTGGTAAAATAATTGAAAATATTCTGTCGATTGCAGTTGCGCAAAAGCAAAAGGTAAGGAACTGACAATGGCGACAATAACCGAGTATATTAAGCCGTTACTGGAAGGTGAGGATTTGGGCTTTGAACAAGCGAATCAACTGCTGGATGTTGTCTTTGAAGGCGAAGTGCCCGAAGTCCAAATTGCAGCTTTTCTTACGGCGATGCGAATCAAGGGAGCAACGGCGGCAGAATTGGCAGGACTTGCTAAATCGCTAAGACAGCATGCGGTTCGCGTGAAAGTCGATATAGACAACCTGGTCGATACATGTGGTACAGGCGGCGGAGCATTCAAGACGTCCAATATTTCGACTGCCGCTGCGATAGTGGCAGCCGGCGCAGGTGTTTACGTCGCCAAGCATGGCAATCGTGGCATTACCAGCAAATGTGGCTCAGCGGATGTGCTTGAGCAGCTCGGCGTTAAAATAGATGCCTCCGCTGATGTGGTGGCGGAGTGTATAAAAGAAGCGCATATCGGATTTATGTTCGCCCCGATGTTCCATCCGGCGATGAAATATGTTCAGCCGATACGCAAGAGCCTCGGCTTTAGAACGGTATTTAATATCCTTGGGCCTTTGGCAAATCCCGCTCGTGCGGCGGCGCAGGTGCTCGGCGTGGGCGATGAAGGCTTGATGGAGCAAATAGCTGAGGCTCTCAAACTGTTGGGTAGTCGATATGCAATGGTGGTTCACAGTAACGGCTTGGATGAGATAAGTACCGCGGGAGTCACTAAAATACTTGAGCTGAAAGACGGCCAAATTGCAAACAAAGAGCTGAACGCACAAGATTTGGGCTTCACGTTGGCCAGTATGGAAGAATTGAAAGTGACCGATGCCAAGCAAAGCGCACAAGTTCTGAAGGATATATTAAATGGCAAAGAAACTGGGCCGCGCAAAGATATTGTCGTTCTAAATGCCGCGGCTGGGATAATCGCGGGCGGCTTGGCCGATGATTTCAAATCGGCAATAGCTAAGGCTGAAGCCTCCGTCAGCGAGGGCAAAGCCTTAGCCTGTCTGGAAAAACTGATCGAGGTCTCAAAAACATGAGATATAACTTTGTCATTCTGAGGCGAAGCCGAAGAATCTGGCCAACAGAGAGGAGATTCTTCGCTCCGCTCCGTTCAGAATGACAGGGTTTTTCAATATGAGCTGCAGACATGTTGATAGTAAAGGTTAAAATTTGTGGCATTACTAATTACGAAGATGCTGTAGCCGCGCTAGATATGGGTGCGGATCTGTTGGGCTTTAACTTCTATCCGAAGAGCCCAAGGTTTATACAAGCAGACAAGGCGGCGGAAATAATAAGCAAGCTGCCGGGCTTTGTTGATACTGTCGGCGTTTTTGTGAATGCTCCAATTGAGCAAATCCACAAGACGAGAAGCTTGTGTCACCTCGACTGGGTTCAATTGCACGGCGATGAAGACCCAGCGTTCTGCCAACAGTTCCTCTCGCACAGTGTTAAGACGATGAAGGCGATACGGGTGAAAGATCAAAGCGACATCGAGCAAGCAGAGAAGTATTTTACCGATGCGGTTCTGCTGGACGCCTTTGATCCTGCGAAATATGGTGGGACGGGGCTCACTTTTGACTGGAACGTCATTGGACATATGGGCAAGCGTATTTTCTTGGCGGGCGGGATAAACCCGGATAATGCGGCAGACGCAGTAAAACTCGGAGTTTATGGAATCGACGTGTGCAGCGGTATTGAAGCTGAGCCGGGCAAAAAAGACCATGAGAAAATGAAAAAACTGTTCGACAATATACGGCATCTAAGAGCGTGAAAAATGATTGGATACTCGATACGCGATGTAGCGCGGTTGCCAATTACGAGCATCAAGCATCAAGAATCGAGCTACGAGGAATGATATGAAATACAAAGGCAGATTCGGAGACTATGGCGGCTTTTATGTCCCGGAAGTTCTGATACCGGTACTGGAAGAATTGGAGGAAGCGTTTTATCGTTTCTATGAAGACGAACGATTTATTGCTGAGCTGGCACAACTTTCGAAGGACTACGTCGGCAGGCCCAGCCCGCTTTATTACGCAAGAAGATTCAGCAAGTATGTTGGCTTCAAGGTATATCTAAAGCGTGAAGACCTTTTGCATGGCGGGGCACACAAGGCCAACAACACACTTGGACAGGGCCTCTTGGCCAAATATATGGGCAAGACCAAGCTCATCGCTGAGACCGGCGCGGGCCAGCACGGCTTGGCTACGGCGATGATTGGGGCCTTTTTCGGCATGGAAACGAAAATCTTCATGGGTGTAATCGATATTGAACGGCAAAGCGTTAACGTGCACAAAATGAAGCTCTGTGGCGCGGAAGTTATTCCTATCGAGGGCGGGACGGGAACGCTTAAAGATGCCATCAACGATGCGCTTCGCTACTGGACGGCGCACGTCTTGGACACGTTTTATCTTTTCGGTTCAGCCTGTGGGCCGCATCCGTATCCTACTATAGTAAGGCATTTCCAAACCTGTATCGGCACCGAGGCAAGGCAGCAATGCCTCGAACAAATAGGCAGATTGCCGGATATCGTTGTTGCCTGTGTCGGCGGCGGTAGCAATGCGATAGGTATTTTCTCCGCCTTCTTGGAAGACAAAGACGTCAGACTAATCGGCATCGAGGCTGGCGGTAGAAGTTTGAGCAGCGGCAAGCACGCTGCGACACTGGTAGTCGGAAGAGTCGGCATCTTGCATGGCGCAAAGGCCTATCTGCTGCAGGATGATGAGGGTCAGGTCCATGAGACCGAATCGGTAAGTGCGGGGCTGGACTATCCGGCTGTGGGGCCGGAACACTGCTTCCTAAAAGATAGCGGCAGGGCAGAGTATGTCGCGGCGGAAGATAACGAAGTCCTTGACGCATTTGGACTGCTGAGTAAAACTGAGGGCATACTTCCCGCCTTGGAACCGGCACATGCCCTGGCGTATCTTATCAGCCAAAAAGGAAAGTTGAGTGCGGATACGATAGTGGTCGCGAACCTTTCCGGCCGAGGGGACAAGGATGTTTCAATTGTGGAAAAACGCCGACCCCAGGCGTATTGATTATTGACAATTGACTGTTTCCTATTGACGAAGGCGTGTGGCCAATGAAAACATACACTCAAGTCTTCTCTGAGCTGGGAAAGCTAAAAAGGGCAGCATTGATACCGTTCTTTGTAATTGGCGATCCGGATTTTGATACGGGTCTTGCGATTGTAAAGACAGCTATAGATGCGGGCGCGGATATCCTGGAGCTGGGGATACCGTTCTCTGACCCGATAGCAGACGGGCCGACAATTCAAAAGGCCGATATTCGTGTGATGAGAAGCGGGATGAATGTGAAAAAGGCCCTGGAATTCATCCGGCAGGTTAAGGATTACAAGGATATTCCAATCGGACTGCTGATGTACTACAACCTGATTTACCAGTACGGAGCAGAAAGGTTTTTCAGGGATTCTCACGAGGCCGGCGTCAACAGTATCTTGGCGGCCGATTTGAGCATCGATGATGCGAACGAAATCATCCCTGCTGCTGAGTCGGCTGGTCTTGACACTGTCTTTATAGTTACGCCCAATACTGGCCCTGAGAGAATGAAGGTGATCGCCTCCAAGACTACCGGATTTATTTACGCTGTTTCCCTTTTGGGTGTTACGGGCAGCAGAGAAAAGCTCTCTGATATGATTGAGGGGCTTCTCGGCAAATTGAAAGTGCTTACGAATGTGCCGGTCTGCGTGGGTTTTGGTATCAGCAAGACCGAACACGCGGCAGCGGTCGCGCAGGCAGGCGCCGACGGCGTGATAATCGGCTCAAGAATAGTGGACTTGATCGAACACAATTTGAGCAGCAGAGACCAGATGCTCGCCGAAATCTCCCATTTTATCATTGAAGTCAAAACTGCAATTTCACCCCGCACCAATTGACCTTCGGCTCATATCTAATAGGTGTAGCTGGGTGGCAGCCTCAAAGCCTGCCCTGAGCGAAGCCGAAGGGCGTAGCTTGGGGATGGCTCGCCCTTCCTCTCGTCATTGCGAGCCCTTCGCTGTGCTCAAGGACAAACTCCGCGAACCAATCTGCTTCAGCAAGGACAAGAGAGGCACTCTTTTGAGGCCAGTTCAGTCTTTTCTTCTGACCATCCTCCCGCCCGGGCCGGGCAGTAACAGCGTGCAAATCACTGCTGGCCGGGATTCGTTATTTGTTCTTGACGTATGGGGTTTTGCAGATTATTGTGATTGCCGGACGTTCTTCAGATTGCTGGAATAAAGGGCCGTGTGGATGCGTCCTTACAGAGTAGATTTGGATGAGTGTCTGCTCACATTCTGACTCCCACAGTGGGAATCAGTAGAAGTGTTACGTTTTAACCCATTTTGGAGGCTAGTACTATGAAGAAGTGCCTAATTTCAATCGGCGTCGCTTTGGTGGCTCTGGCGGTGGCTTGGCCCGTACTTGGCCAGCGCGAGGGCGGACAGGCCCGTGAAGGCCAGAGGCGGTTTCAAGACATGTCTGAGGAGGAAAGAGCCAAAATGAGGGAAAGATGGCAGAACATGTCTGAGGAGGAAAGGGAAAAGTTCAGGGCCCAGATGCGCGAACGATCTGGCTCCCGAGGACCACGCATGGGTCGTGAAGAACAACTGAAAGCCATCAAAGTGATTGAACAGCAAGTTGCAAAACTCAAGGCAGGCATGGATCGACCTGCTTTTGACCGAAGCCGATTTCAGGAGATGTCCGAGGAGGAAAGAGCCAAATTCAGAGAAGAACGGATGAAACAGCGCCAGGAGCAGCAGAACGCGATGAGTACGATTATCGCGCAACTTGCGAGACTACAAGGTCAGAGGGAGCTTGCAGAAGGCGAACAGTGCATCATACTGAACACCGGTGTTCTGAAGTCAATTGGCGAGCTGGCGGTAAAAGAGAAAGCCAAGGAAACAGCACAGCGTCTCGAAAGGCTGATTCAGGGAGGCCGAAGGGGATTTGGAGGCAGGCCGCCCGGATCGAGGCCAAGCGGGACAAGGACTCCGTGAGGTCAGCGGGGTTCGGGGGCCTCAGGTGCCCCAGACAGAGAGGAAAGGAGACATTGAAGATTC
>DAOWID010000036.1 GCA_030641115.1 Planctomycetota bacterium
CAAGCTGCCGAGACGCTCGCCCGGGAGTATTTCGGATAACTGTCTAAAATTCATCATAGAAGATGTCGTCTGTGCCTTTTTCCTTCAGCACCCTTGTGACGGCCTCAATCATCAACGGCGGACCACAGAGAAACGCCTGCCTTCGAACGCCGGATTCCAGGTATTTGTCAACGGACAGATGAATAAAGCCCGTCTCTCCATCCCACTTCTCGTCCTCGCCGAGTTCATCGGACAGCGCATAGATGACATGGAGGTTGGGATGCTTCTTAGCTAACTTGTTTAGTTCCTCAAGGTAAAAGATGTCACGTGTGGTTCGGCATCCGAAAAACAGCCAGCATACGCGATCTGGCCACCGCTCGTAGAGGGTATAGATGATGTTCCTCATAGGCGCCATTCCGCAGCCGCCACCCACACACACAATCTCGACCGATGGGTCCTCGTTCAGCCGGAATTCACCGTAAGGCCCCGTGAAGTTCACCGTGTCTCCGGGCTGTACGTTATGCAGATACGTCGAGCCGATTCCGCCCGGAATCAACCTGACAACAAGCTGGACCAAATTTGACTCGTAGACAGGCGAGCTGATTGAGTAGGCCCGGAACTCCGCCCCCCCCGGCGCTGGGGCTTGAACCTGGACATACTGGCCGGGCCGATGTGAAATCTCGGCAGGCTCGTCCAGATGCAGGCGTATCTCTTTTATGTCGTACGTCAGATCGACAGAACTCTGGACCGTAGAAGTGAACATCCTGACGTTCAAATAATCTTCGGGTATTAGAACGTAAATGTCCTCGCGGATTTTGACCTGACAGGCTAAGCGAACGTTCGAGCGAATCTCTTTGCGGCTCAAGTGCGGCGTTTCGGTGGGCAGCACCGGCCCACCGCCGGACGTAACGGTGACCTTGCAGTGTCCGCAGGTACCTTTGCCTCCACACGCCGAGGGTATGAAAATCTCGTTGGCGTAGAGAGCGGCCAACAGTGTTTCCCCACCCTCAAGCTCAAGCGGCTTTTCACCGGCGTTGATATCCAGCTTGCAGATGCCGTAGTTTATCAGCAGCCGCTCGGCAATCATTAACATCGCCGCCAGTGCCACAGTCAGCCCTGAAAACGATATTACCGACAACAGATAAATCATCGAACGCTCCTGCTATTGAATCGATACCATTCCCGCAAAGCCCATAAACGCCATAGCGAGCACGCCGGTAACAATCATTGCTATCGGCACACCTTGGAACGGCTCCGGGATATTGCTGTACCTCATTTTCTGTCTCAAGCCGGCTAACAGCACAATCGCCACCGCCCAGCCGATCCCCGCACCAAGGCCAAAGCCGACGGACTGTATGAAACTGTAATTGCGGATGATCACGAACAAAGATGCGCCGAAAATAGCGCAGTTGACCGTTATCAAAGGCAGGAATATGCCTAATGCAAAGTACAGCCGTGGGCTGAATCGCTCCACAAACATTTCAACTAATTGCACGAAGGCCGCAATTACTGCGATAAAGACGATAAACTGCAGATGTACAAGGCCGAAAGGCACCAAGACAAAATGATAGATTATGTAATTCAGCACCGTTGTCATAATCATAACGAAGGTGACCGCCGTGCCCAGGCCGATGGACGTCCTTATCTGGCCTGAGCAGGCAATAAACGAGCACATGCCAAGGAAGTTCGTCAGCAGGATATTGTTGGTGAATATCGCCGCGATAAATATCACCCATGCCGATGTCTCGCTCATTATTTCTTCTCCTCAGGCTCCGGGCCTTTAATTGCGTTGAAGATTGCGATTACAATCCCAAGTGCGAAAAATGCCCCGGGAGCCAGGATCATTATTTGGTTGGATGTGTACCACTGGTCGCTCAAGACCGTGCGCCCGAAGATTTGCCCGCTGCCCAGCAGCTCTCTGAAAAAGCCGATGATCGCCAGCACGACTGCGTAACCCAGGCCGTTGGCTATGCCGTCGACTATCGAGAGAATCGGCGGGTTCTGCAGGGCAAAGGCCTCGGCCCGACCCATCACAATACAGTTGGTGATGATCAGGCCAACATAAGGACCGAGCTGTTTGGACATCTCCCAGTAGTAGGCCTTGAGAAACTGGTCGAAAAGTATTACGAAAGTCGCTATGATGGCAACTTCAGCGATCATGCGTATCCGATGCGGCGTGCACTTTCGCAACAGAGAAACAAGCAAATTCGAGCCAATACAAACGAAAATGAGGGCCCCACCCATAACGAGTGAGTTTTCCAGACGATTCGTCACCGCCAGTGCCGAACAAATGCCCAACATCTGAATCGCCAGCGGATTACTCGCCCACGCCCCATCTTTCAATGTCAGCAGGCCCTTGCCTCCACACAATCCCTTGGCCCCACAGGGCCCGCAGGCTGGTTGTTGGCTGTTTGCCATTGTTATTACTTCTCCTCAATAATACTCTTTATAAGGCTTCTGCAAAATTGCAGGTTAGGCATACTTTGACAAGAAAAAATCGTTTTTTGATTTTTGCTTGTTAAACAGTAAGTTGTTCTCCTTGGGAGTCCTTACGGACTTTAACAAATAGTTAAGCGATTCTTTAAGAAAATCAATCCGCCGACGGCGGACTTAAATAATATATGCCTAACCTGCAATTTTGCAGAACTCATATACTCTTTATGGCCTCATTTAGCATCGCCTGAACCTTGTCACAGGTCATGGTCGCTCCGCTGATGCCGTCAACCTTATTCGGCGCGTCCTCGCCGCCCACGCTGATAATAATGCCGGGCGTCCCATCCGCGCCAATAATCGATTTGCCCTCGAATTGCCCTCGAAACTCCTTCGTAGTAATCTCTCCGCCGAGGCCCGGCGTTTCTTCCTGTTCGTAAAATGTTATGCCGCGGATCGTCTTCATGTCCGGCTCCAGAGCCAAAAAGCCCTTGATCGGGCCCCACAACCCGCGACCTGCAAAACGTATGGCGACCGCCAAAACCGTGCCGTTTGCGTCGGGGGGAGAGTAAACGTAGCGCTCCTCGCCCTGGACGTTCTGATTGCGGATCTCAACCACCTGCTTTGACGTGACATTGTCCGGCAAAGGCACCTTCAGTGCCAAGAGAATGTTCAAGGCTTCTTCAGCCTCAGCATTAGCTCTGCGCGCCTCCTCGGCAAACTCAGCCGCACCGGTTAGCAGCAAGGCACAAGCAGAACCGAGCACCGCAGCGTAGATGAGAGTATATACGCTACCCTTCACTTCTAAGCCTCCTGATGCGGACCCCAACAATTATTTCATCAAGTATGGGAGCGACTATATTGCCTAATAGAATGGCGAATGTCACGCCCTCTACATAACCCGTAAAATTGCGTATCAGCACAGTCACAGCTCCTATTAGTATGCCGTAGAGCCATTTGCCGGCATTACTTGTAGGACTCGTGACGGGGTCGGTGGCCATAAAGAACGCCCCGAAGAGCAAACCTCCCGCACACAGATGCCACAGCACCGGACCAACGTCTTGCGGGCTTGTATAGTGAAGTATTCCGCCAAGTAAGACAAATGAGCCGAGAATGCTCACGACCGTACGCCAATTGGCTACCCGTGTTAGCAGCAGGAACACACCACCGAGAATAATTGCGATAGCCGATGTCTCGCCCGCACTTCCTGAGACACTGCCCAGAAACAGGTGTGGAAGGGAGCTGAAATCTCCTTTGTTGGCCAACGCCAGCGGCGTCGCCGAGCTTATGGCGTCAATGTTCGATGCATCGATATATGTAAGTAATCGCCCGGCCAAAGCGCCGCTCGGCTCAAGATAACTGGCCGCCATCATCTTGGGATATGCAAGGGACAAAAAGCAACGCCCTACAAGGGCCGGGTTGAATACGTTCCGACCGGTCCCCCCAAACAGCTCTTTGCCGATAAACACCCCGAACGCTACACCAAGAGCGACCATCCAAAGCGGCAACAGAGGCGGCAGGATCAGCGGAAACAACAGTCCCGTAACCAGGAAGCCTTCGTAAATATCCTCCTTACGTACAATCGCGAAGACAACTTCGACAGCGCCGCCGGCGGCATACGAAACGAGTATCATCGCTGCCATCCGAAGCCCGAAAAAGTAGAAGGCCGCCAATACACACGGCACCAGACTAATAACAACCATGGACATGAAGCGCTTCATGTCGAGCGGATCGCGGATGTGAGGGGCCGTTACCGTCGTTGTTGATGGTGCAAAAAGGGCATGCTCCAATGCCTCAAAGACAGGCTTGAAAAGCCTGAGCTTACCGCCTTCAAAACTTGGCCGAACCGCCTCAAAAACCTTCAGCAGTATCTTCACTCGCTTTTCTCCTCGGCTGATCTCTTAGCTGCTTCTTCTTGACGCAGCTTCTCCTGGCGTTCCTGTTCCTGGCGTATCTCTTCCTTTTCCTGTTCAATGAGCTTCTTGGCGTCGATAAATTCCTGTCTAAGGTCGAGCTTCGACGGGCAAACAAATGAGCACAGCCCACACTCCACGCACAAATCTATACGAGCCTGCTCGGCCTCTTCGATCAAATCTCGATAAAGATACTTGTGGATAAGGTGAGGCATGATACCGGCAGGGCAAACCTCCTCGCAGAAGTTGCAGGAGATACAAGGCCGACCTTCACCACGCATCCCTGTAGTGAACCGCTCGCGGAACCTTTTTCTCAGCGAGCTTAGATAGCAGGCAGCGTAACAGCTTCGGTCCCAGCCGGGCCTGGCAAATCCGAGGAATTCCCTGTCCTGAAGCTCGCCAAGAACTGTTATGCCCCTGCATTCCGTATCAATCCCAACCGGCTCTTGCCCCAGCGCCTCACCCGTGAGGATGCCGCCGTCAATCATCCTCGCAGCAGGCTCGGACACATACGTATCCCGTATTTTATCTATGGGGTATCCCGGCATAACCTTGATGTGAGCCGGAGAATTGACGCCGGTTCCACCGATTGAGATTATCCTGACCGTACAGGGCTTGGTTAGTGTCAGGGCCCGGTCAATCGCCAATACTCCCTCGGTTCGGACCGCCCAAACGGGCCCCTTGTCGCGCCTAAGCCCCAGCCTGCGAGCAAGAATTGCAAAATCATCGTAGGGGTATGTTAAAGGTATCTCGAGCATTTTTGCCCACGCGTATCCCCGGATATGGTCTCGTATTCGATTCGCAAGCTCAGATTTGATATCCGGCATTACCAGATACATCGGCTGATACTCTAAGAGAGACTGCAATTGTTCCAGACCCCTGGTGAAGTTAAAAAGACGCTTGTGCAGTTGCGCATCTCCTCTTGCCACAAAAGGTTCCAAACTCACCGTTGAGACGATAATCGCCTGCGGCGTACCCTGCGGGTCGGGCAGCGCCCCCGTATACGCATCATAGAAGAACTGCCATGCCCCCAATACGAGCAGCTTGTATCGCTTTATGCCCCCAGCACCCATCTCCCGCTCTATGTGCTCCAGCTCCTCCTTGGCTATGTCTGCATGTTCTTCGAGGTTGGCAACATCGTCGATGATTATATGCCCGCCGCCCCGACTCGCGTCGACAGCCGCGGGGGCAGCGTTCTCATCTTTTTTCAGCCGAACCAGCCCCGCGCGAGGCGCCAGCAGAGGCACTGCATAGTTGTTAGGGTCTTTGGCTAAGATATCACCGCTGCTCACCCGCTGTCCGTCCTCCACAGAAACGTCGCTAAACACAAAACGTCGGCTGCGCAACGGCAGATGCAGCACCTCCGGTTCCGGCATCACTTTCACCGCACGTTCCGGCCGACCCTGCAGCAATATGTTATGACCACCTCTGAATTTTATTCGAGTCATTCTCTCTTGGCACAAAACACTCTGCAAGCAACCCAGTTGGCACCCAAATTGAGCCACCCAGGTTCGGGATTCTAATCCGCCGGAGGCGGACCGTCAAGAATAACCTACCTCAGAATGGTGTCGGGAGATGAGAAAACGTGCCCGACTTACTGCTCCTGCCGGATATGCTGGGGCTGTCTTTACTAATAAGGCCCTACTTTTCACGCGTTTTCAAATCTGAGAATCTGACACGCAAACCTTGACCTTTGAGCCCTAATGCCTAAAATCTGATTCGGAGTATTTATCCGCCGCGGGCGGACCGCAGGCGGACTCGATACCGGGACAATGGGACTATTGGTAGCTTGGAGGTGTGTTGCGTGCGGGTGGCACTGGGACAATTCAATGCTACGGTTGGCGACTTGACCGGCAATGCCGAGAAGATGCGCAACATGTACAGCCAGGCCCTTCAGTCTGACGTAGATTTGTTAGCCTTTCCGGAACTGGCTGTCTGCGGTTATCCGCCGGAGGATTTACTCTACAAGAAGCATTTTCTACACGACAGTCGGTCCGCCCTCGAGAAACTCGCCGCCGATTGCCCCGATACCACCATAATAGTCGGCTTCGCTGAAAGTCATCAGGGCAGTACCTACAACTCAGCCGCCGTACTGCAAAATGGCCGTGTAGCGCAGATTTATCGAAAGGCCATGCTGCCCAATTTCAGTGTATTCGATGAGCAAAGGTATTTCCAGCCTGGCACCGAGCCGGTAGTAATCAATCTAAAAGACGTCACTATTGCGCTTACTATTTGCTTTGACATCTCGAATATCGAATGGCTCAGCAAATTCCTAAAGGACATTGGTCAAGTCCAAATGGTGCTGAATATTTCAGCCTCCCCTTTCCACCTGGGTAAGATTGAGAAAAGAGAAGAGCTAATCAGCCAGTGTGCGAAGGAATTCAATTGCGCCGTCTCGTATTGCAACCTTGTCGGTGGCCAGGATGAGTTGGTTTTTGATGGTCGAAGCATGTTCGCCAATTCGACAGGCAAGCTAATTGCCAAAGCTAAGGCATTTGACGAAGACTTGTTGATTGCAGACATCATTCCGGGTGGCAGCCTCAAGCCTGCCCTGAGCGAAGTCGAAGGGCGCAGCTTGGGGATGGCCACTCCACAGGACGCTGTGCGCGTGCAAGTCAAGCCTATGCGACCAGCCGCCCCGCAGCCAGCCGACATTCTCGATGAGGTTTATCAGGCACTCGTACTTGGCACAAGAGACTATGCGTGGAAGAACAGCTTCAAAAAAGTCCTGCTCGGCGTCAGCGGCGGCATAGACTCTTCGGTCACCGCTGCTATCGCCGTCGCTGCCCTTGGCGCTGATAATGTCATCTGCCTTACAATGCCGTCAAAGTTCAACAGTCCCGAAACAATAAATGATGCGCAGAAACTCGCGAGAAATCTGGGCGTCAAACTTATGACGGTTCCTATTGAGCCGGTACTCAACCAATTCCACGAGACGTTAAAGACAGTCCCCGGCTGGGACAACAAAGGCATCGCCTATGAGAACCTTCAGGCCAGAATCCGCGGCAGTATTCTGATGTCACTGAGCAATCAGTTTGGTGCTCTCGTATTGACGACCGGCAACAAAAGCGAAATCTCAGTTGGCTATGCCACCTTGTATGGCGACACGGCCGGCGGATTCGCCGTGATAAAAGACGTCCCCAAGACGATGGTCTATAAACTGGCCGAGCACATAAACGAAGTGGCAGGCCGAAAAATCATACCCGCCGACGTAATAGCAAGGCCGCCCAGCGCCGAACTAAAGCCTGACCAAAAAGACACCGACTCACTGCCCGACTATGACTTGCTCGACAAAATCGTCAAAGGCTACGTTGAAGAAGACAAATCCCCACAGCAGCTCATAGAATCCGGCCTGCCGCACGATGTGGTTAATAATGTTATCCGCATGGTCGATCGAAATGAATACAAAAGAAGGCAATCGCCACCTGGCGTGAGAATTACCCCAAGGGCTTTCGGCAAAGACCGCCGACTGCCAATCACAAACCGTTACACTACCTGCACCGACAAAGCTTAGCTGTCAGCCACTTCCTGTTGCGGAAGCAGCACTTGATCCGCCTTTGGCGGATTGATAGTGTATGGATGATCTGATGTCGGCAGACCAAGGGGCGCTTCAAACGACATGCCAAATCGTTTTTTATTTGGCGTGGCGTTTGATCGACCCGGCAGCAGAGGCGAAG
>DAOWID010000074.1 GCA_030641115.1 Planctomycetota bacterium
AACTAACAATCTAACAGGATCTAACAAGAAAGAAAAAGAAGCAAAAAGAAAGAAGATGCTACTACTCCAGAATAATACCTTATAGATCTAAGATTTTGGTCTGGACAACTGGGAGTACCTCAATCCGCCGTCCTCAGGCGGGGTCAATCGTCAATAGAAAATAGTAAATCGCAAATGCATGGCCCCAACTTGCTCTACAACTGTCGAGAATCCTCTACAAATCGGCCTATTTATGCAAAACAAACCCAATTTCAAAATAGGTAAAATGAACGCAAGCTCTGTTATCACAAAGGATTGCCAAAATGCAGCCCAGCGGACGCTGGAGCAAAACAAACCCAAAACAAACCCAATCAAAGCCAATTCCCGAAAAGCCCAAAATGAACGCAAGCCTCTGTTTTATAAGGAATTATGAGAATAATCCGGCTCTGCCGCTCTGCCAAAACAAACCCAATTCAAACCCAATCAAAGCCAATTTCTACGGCGGTCCAAATGAACGCGAACTCCTTTGCAGAAAACCAGTTATGGAAATCATCCTCACAACAGCGAAATTTGGAGTCTTTATGATGCCGGCCTTGAGGGCGTTAGCCACGCGGGCTCGCCCCGTTAGAGACGCGAAGGAGAGGTCGTTAACGCGGTTGGTCTTACGGCGTAAGCCAGATTGCTCTGAAGGTTTTCTTTTTAGGGTCGATCAAGAATTTATTCGGGCAGGTCCCATCATCGTTAAGCTCGCCTTCCATACACTCGGACTTATCACGTACTCTGATAGGCAAGGCGCCATCGTCACTGAGCAGCAGCAATCTCGGCGATTTCCTAAATGGGGTCAAGGCTTCAGGACTGAATTTACTATCTTGCCAAGCCAACTGCCGGACCAAAGTCGGCGGCGCATCCTCATTTCCCGACCAGCGATAGAGAACAAACTTTTGCTCCTCGTCATGGGCGCCGGCTACAATAAAATATGCCTTCTGGTAGGGCGAATATTCTATGCTCCTTATCCCCAGGCCGGCCAGGTCCCACAATATCGGCTCGCCAAAAATCGGCTCTGCAGCCCTTTCAATCACGGCCTCAGCGTTTTTAAGAGGCACGACAAGTGCTTTGGCATAAGGCCTTGGGTTCCTGAAACCGATATAGATTGTCCTGCCATCTGCTGATGCGCACAGGGCCTCGATATTTAGGCCTTGTTTTTTGGGGGCAAGTTTTTCGCGTTCCTTCTTTTTGAGGTCCACTGCGTCGAAGCGAGTCGCCTTGTCCAATCCCAGATGGCGTACCGTGTTGGTTCTGATCAGCTTATGGACAAGGGTCCTATATGGCGTGCCTACAGCACGCGTAGTGACGTTGCCTTTATCGACTTTGATCGCCGTCGCGAAAAACCGATACCGGTTTGGCCGCATCTTGCCATCTTTGTTTCTGCCGTGTGAAGTAATCCAATAGATGCGATCTGCCACCATCGTTGCACCTTCGATGTCCGCCTCCGGGTGTTCCGGCTCGATATCAAGGAAATCTGTCAGGTCGCAAGAAAACAGAGGGAAGATTTCCGCCCGTGCCCGCTGTGGGCCTGCTGTGGCTTTGTAGACTCTTAATACGTTGTTCTCATCGTCAGCCACGATGAACATATCTTCGCCCACAGCAACTGCGGCTGACGCATCGCTCGTTCCGCGATAGACAAGCATCCGCTCTGCGAGGCTATCGGCCACGGCAGAAGGCATGACACTATATATCAAAAGAAGAAATAGGACTTTGTTCATATTGGCTTCTCTGGCACAGACTCGATTATCGGCCGCAATGATATGCCCCAATGGGACAAGGCTTTTAGACTACACTATACCTAAAACCACAATCTCCGTCAAATCAGGATTCAGTCTGGCCAATCCTGGCAGCAAGAGTATAATTATTAGGCATGGAGAGCTTTATTTTAGGGTCAAAATGGCCGAAAAGAATATGATGGGTATTTGATAGAACCATTGGATATTCGAATGAAGGAGATAGATGCGATGAAAGTGTTTTCCAGCATACTTTTTTTATCTTTTTTGGGCCTATTGACAGTACTTTGTTATTCCTGCGGGGTAAATGAACCGGGCACTGGCGGAACAGCCGAGATAACCAGCGAGCCAGTGGCCGTTGAGACGAAACAGCCGCAGGTACAAGAGCCGAAGGCAAAAGAGCCGCTGCCGGAGCAGGCAAAGACGGAGCAGCCGGAGCAAGCGCACATGGAGGTACAACAGCCTGAGACAGAAGAACCAGAGACCCAGCAGGCAAAAGCGGAGCGGGCGGAGACGAAACCAGCCGTACTCGAAGAGAAGCCGGCCAAAGCACCTGTTGTCGAAGCTCCCGCCGAGCCAAATGTCGTTGCCAAAATTGGCGATTACGTTATCGAAAGAGACGAGCTTGAAACAAGACTAATGAACGAGCTTCGCCCTGAAAGGTACGGCTACGGTGGACAGCCTGAGCCGGCTGACGCCAACACGGTGCTTATGAAAATGTTGGCAGAAAAGGCGATGGTCATGGAAGCTCGTAAGCAAGACTATCTCCAGCGCGAAGACATCCACACATACATTAAGCGATTTGAGGAAAAGAGGCTCGCAACCTTGTTGTTACAAACGAACCTGGGCAGCAAAGTTGTAGTCACAGACTCCGAAATAAACGAAAAGCTAAAGAGCAATCCCAAGCTGGACCGAGTGCGCGCAAGAGCACTTATCCAGAGGGAAAAAGGCAACAGACTTGTCGGTCAGTATTACAATGGGCTATATAAAAAGTTCCATGTCCAAAAGCTGAGTGATAATTTCCAGAAGGCAGGCCAAATTCACGATAGACTGTTGTACCGTCCTAAGAAGCCACGTAAGGAGGGTTGGATTCGCGGCGACCAAATAAGAGAAGAATTAACGCCGGAAGAGAAGAATCTTGTTTTGGCAAAGTATGACGGCGGAGAAGTTGTGCTGAAGGACTGGCTCGATGCTTTGTTTCAGATGTCCCCGCCGAGTCGGCCGAGCGATTTGGGTTCGGCAAAAGGTGTCGAGCGATTGTTAGACCGGGTGTTGAGGCTGCCGATTTTCGTCGCTGAGGCGATGCGACAAGAGCTGGACAAGAATGAAGATTTAGTTGAGGAAGTAAGAAAGTATGAAGATACGCGGCTGCTTGGCGAAATGATGACCGCAAAGAATAAAGAAGTTGAGGAGCCGACCGATGAGCAGATAGCCGCGCACTTTGAGAAACACAAGGAAGCATTCGGAACGCCTAAGTCGATCAAGGTCGATCAGATCTGGTGTGAAGACCTGAAAACCGCTCAGAAGGCAAAGGCTGAATTGGACGACAGCAAGAATTTCGAGTCCGTTAAACAAACATATTCTTTGCAGAAAGAGGGCAAACCGTTTAATACCTCTGTGGGCAGCGCAGGGATGTTCTGGGAGGATTTATGGAAGGGCGACCCGAATGAAATAATTGGTCCGCTGAAGGGCTTCCACGGTGACGGCATTAAATGGCGCATCGTTAAGATATTGGAGAAAAAGCCTGGCGAGGTCAAAGAGTACTCCGATAATATAAAAAACCGCGCCAAGTGGGGACTGATGGACGAACAGAGAAAAGCAGTTATGGCCGATTACAGAAAGCAACTGCTGGAAAAATATTCATACGAAATTTACGCCGACAGGATCAAGGATATCGACCCGCTGGACATTCCATAAAAGCCAAGGTGCTATCGTATTTCGTATCTCGTGAAGCGTATCTCATACTCGCATTTCGCTTCACGCTTCACGCTTTACGCATGACGAAGGTTGTAAGACCGCTAACGACGTACGTGTGGTATGTGCTGCCACTTCAAGTGGTCAAGCTCTTGGCTCTCTACGAATTCTACGTGCGAATCGACGAACAAGATGTTGCAACCCTCCCCGTGGTGGTTTCTGGTGCTTAAAATTTCGGGCCCACCCGACTGGTTCCAGCCGGGCTCAGTCTCGAATAGCAGCACCATATCAGGAGGAGCCATTATGCCAAGTTCTTCTACGTTCTCGTTCATAGCGTAATTGGAGGGACCCTCGGTTGCGCCTGGACACCTGAAGGATTCTTCAGCTACCCCGGCATACTTAATCAGCAAATCGCACCATTTGGACGGGTTAGGGAACATATCCTCGTAGTCGTTGGCATAGATGAGCAACGCCTTGC
Source organism: Planctomycetota bacterium (assembly GCA_030641115.1). Lineage (GTDB taxonomy): Bacteria > Planctomycetota > Phycisphaerae > Sedimentisphaerales > Anaerobacaceae > DAOWID01. The sequence goes on from DAOWID010000074.1 coordinate 4,150, forward strand.
CCAGGCCACTTAGATTAGCTGCACATGTCGTTCGCTTGACTATTTCGCCAGCACGCGAAGATGGTTGTAGCCAGTTCCCTGCCAGAATTACGAGATCCATCATGTCTACTATACCATCCTGGTTGATATCGCAAGGAAGGTACCCTTCGCTCATACTTCCATAAGCTGTCCCACCGTATGCACCGATGTTGATTCGTCCACCATTGGGCTTAGGCTCGTTGGAATAATCAGCTTGTGGGTCGCCGCCATCGATACAGGGGCTGGTGACTTTATCAAGGACCCATATATCATGTTCTGGCCAATATCGGCCACGCTCAGAGAGTAAGTGGTAGTCGCCGTTGTCGGGGTCGACGAATAGTGGGTCAACACTGAGATTGCCTGTACCTTGGCCTGACCGTTCGATGCAACTATAGCGTGGCTCACACTGAAACAGGTCACCCTGGTTATTATTCCAGAAAATGCTACTCGCGATATTTGGCTCTGCTACGTACGCCTCAACACCGTATGCGTTGTTGGCAACCGTTACGTTTGTGATGGTCGGCGAGCTGTGCGCAATGAAGACTCCCATATAACTATTTCTGATGACAAAATTCTTCAGAATGCTGTCAGGGCCTTCACCCATGTAAAAAGATACGGCGAAATTACCCGGCGCTTCCAGTACCGCTGCATCCTCAGCACTTTGCACCGTTATCACCTTACCCTTAAAATTGATTTCTTCGGTGTACAGGCCCGGATAGACAAGCACTGAATCGCCATCTGCCGCCGAATCAATGCCTTTTTGGATAGTCGCAAAAGCTGTTAGCTTGCTCAGGCCGCTATTGCTATTATCTCCATTTGCTACATTGATGTGATACGCCGCAGCCGCGTGCTTCGGCGTCATAAGAAAGGCGTGCAGGAAACCGGCGGGCATCCGGCCGTAACCTGCGATCTGGCCTCGATTGTTTATGGCCTGGGCTGTCAGGTCCCTCCAGCCGGAATCTGCCGGTAGCAGGTTATTCAGGTCAACCATGCCGTTGACATTGTCCCATAAAAAAGCGCGAATGCTATCATAATCGTTGTCTCTGGTATACGAAAGGCCGACGACCTGCCCAGTGTCGTTAATGGCGAAGGCCTTGCTTATGTTGCCCCCGAGTGTGCCCAGGTCACGCATGCCCGTGCTACTGTCCCAGAGGAAGGCGTGCATACTGCCGTATTTATCACCAACAGTGTACGAGTTCCCGACTATCTGGCCTGCGCTATTGATCGCAAAGGCCCAGCTGCGGGTGCCGCCGAGTGTGCCCAAGTCACGCATGCCGGTGCTACTCTCCCAGAGAAAGGCGTGCATACTACTGGCTTGATCACCGATGGTATATGAATACCCGACTATCTGGCCGTCGTTATTGATGGCCTTAGCCGAGCTTCCGCTGCCGCTGAGTGTGCCCAAGTTGAGCACGCCGCCAAGACTGTCCCATAGGCAAGCATGACCATCGCAACTGCCGACTATCTGTCCAAGATCGTCGATGCCGGAAGCGTCACAGCCACGTCCCAAGTCGAGCATCCCACTCGTAGCGTGCCATATGAAGGCGTGACCAACACCTCCGGGGATAGACAAACTCCCGACCACTTGGCCGGTGTTATTGATGCCTCGTGCGCTACTGAAATAGTTGCTGAGTGTACCCAGGTCGATCATCCCACTAGGACTGTCCCAAAGAAAGGCATGACCTTCCTCGTCCGAAGTAATCGATTCACCGACTACTTGACCAAGGTCGTTGATGGCGTAAGCCCAGCTCGCAGGCCCGCCGAGTGTACCGAGATCGATGACCTCATACTTGGGCGGTGCCCCGAAGCCCAGATCGAGCAAAGAAAGCAAGACTGCAATAATTAGGGCTAAAAGAAGAGCTTTCCTTTCCATTTTTCCATCCTTTCCAAAATGTATGATAGTATTATCACGGTACGGGCCACACATCTGTCCCAATTTACGCACACGCGGTCGGTTTTTCCGATTCCCTGCGCATCTTGTTACTGCGGCTTATGCTCAAACAACAGGCGCAAACAATCGTTGAAAGACAAATGAACCAACTTTTGAAGGCAGGCGGTATGATGTACAAATTGTTTATGATGGCAAACGAAAAGTGTTATGATAGTTTTTTGAGCCTGCCTTCATATCCCAACTGAATATAATTCTACCAGAGAAGTGACTGATTTTGCAAGAAAATTTTCATAAGTATTTCTATTTTCTGCCCCAAAATCAGTTAGATTTCACTAAACGAGAGCCGCTGTTGTGCGTTTTACGGCGGACGAGTGGGGATAATGAGCCGGCGGAGAATTTTGTTGCAAAGCGATTTTGTATTGCGTATACCGTATAGCGTATTTGATTTCGAGTGATACGTACTTTGTGCGGTGCACGACGAAAATAGAAGAATGCTTTTTACCCTGCACAGATATATATTTCGGGAGCTTGTAAAGGTCTTTTTACTTGCGGCGGTTGCTCTGACACTGGTCCTGAGCTTCGGCAGTATTCTGCGACCGGTGCAGGAATACGGTGTGGGGCCTCGGCAGGTGGTCTATCTTTTGGGTTATTTTCTACCGATAACGCTGACGTTCGTACTGCCTATGGCGGCCTTGTTTGCAGCGGCTTTGGTTTACGGCCGGTTTGCAAGCGATAATGAGCTCGATGCCTGCAAAGCAAGTGGGATAAGTCTGTTGACACTTGTTTATCCCGGCCTGGCCCTGGCGGCTATCGTAGCGATTGCAAATCTGTTTCTGAGTTTCGACGTCACCCCCGCTTTTGTGCACGGGGCGGAAAGGTCTCTTAAAGCCGATGCGAAGCAGATACTCTTCCGGAACATTCAACGAAGAGGCTATTATAAGGTGCCGGTTGGCGGGTACCTGATTTATGCTGACTATGCGGATTCTCAGAGCGACACACTCTTAGGTGTGATCTGCACCGAAGTGAAAAATGACCGTATAGAAGAGATTACAGCCGTTGACACCGCCAAGGTGAAATTCATTCGACAGGAGGGATCCAATCAAGTGCAGATAGCTGCATACAAGCCAAGCCAAATAGGCATTGAGGACGAGGTTTGGTTCCATTCTGAGGACTGGGTGGTGTTCACGATTGAGTTCGGCTCGCTCTTGGGCGACGAGATAGAGTTCAAGAAGGTCGATGAGATGAAGCGAATCCAGGCCGACCTCATGCGTTTTGACCCCGTTGCAAAGCTGGCGCGCGAGACTTTCGCACAGTTCACCGCCGAGTTGTTGGCGCAAGATATTGAGAAAATATTAACCGCAGAGAACGCTGAGAACGCAGAGAAAAAATTAAGATTGAAAAACTCAGCGATTTCTGCGAACTCGGCGGTGAAAAAGAACTTCTATAAGCTGCACAGCGCTGAGAAGCTCATCGAATTCGCAGCAAGTCAATGTGTTGCAGGAGATGAGAGAAACATTAAGTTATCCGGAGAAGTTGTGGTGATTGAATATGATGCGACCAGCAAAGAGCGTATATGCACACTGCGATGCACAGAGGCCTCGCTGCATATCGAGGGTGACGAGCTCGCACCAACTCTAACGATGGATATCTCTAACGCACGGGTGGACGACTCAGCGTTTGTGAGAATGCGGCATATCATTCGCGGCTTGATTCCACCAGCAAAACTGGGAACTGTGACAAAGGAATTCAAGACCGAAAATGGTTCACTAAAGGCTGAGAAATTGACTTCGGTATTATCTGCACTTCAGAAGGGGCCAGGCGCGAAGCTGGACAGTCTGCAAAATAGGCTACAGAAAAAGATGCAGAGAACGCTGGCTGAGATAGAGTCTGAGATACATTCTCGGCTGGTGTTCGCAGCAGGCTGTGTTCCGACGATATTGATTGGCATCGGCCTGGGTATCATCAAAAGGGGTGGACATTTGCTCAGCGCTTTTGCGGCGAGTTGTGTGCCGGCTGCGGTGCTGATAGTGTGCATAATCAGCGGCAAACACATTACCGAAAATCTTAGCTCAGCAGGCGTCTCTGGGATTGTGTTGATGTGGGTAGGGCTGGTGTTTTTGTGCGTGCTGGCGGTCATAATATATCGTAGGCTATTGAAGAATTAGCTCGTGTATCTCGAAATAGTGCCGTTTCTAAAAAATTAGGTGTAACCGTTCACGGGGCAAATGTGCCGTTTTATGTCATTGCGAGGTCCGCCGTAGGTGGACCGTGGCAATCTCAATCGTTACATTTTGGATTGCTTCGTCGTAAAACTCCTCGCAATGACCCCAAAAACGTAACTTGTACGCTGTGAACGGTTACAATTAGGTTAACATTTTAAGCCAGTCATTCCGGACTTGATCCGGAATCGAGACGTTGCGTGTTCGTGGATTCCCGCTTTCGCGGGAATGACAAGGGGCTGTGTGTTCTTAAAAGCGACAGTTATTTATTGGAAACGGCGCGAGACATGTAATGCAGGATGCCAAATTAATATGAAGATATTGGACAAATATCTTGTAACGCTTGTGTCCACCCGCACACATGTACAGATTGCAACATGAAGATATTGGACAAATATCTGGCAAAGAATTTTTTGATCAGCTACGCAATCGCCTTTTGCGTTTTGATGGGCTTGCGAATAGTCATAGATTTATTCGTGAACCTTGATGAGTTTACTGAGCACGCTGACCTTGGTGCTTGGGCTGTGCTCAAGAACATATTCATCTTCTACGGCTTGAACACCTCGCTTTACTTTCGGGATTTCGCTGGGATGATAACAGTCGTGGCGGCGGCCTTTTCGCTGGGCAGGATGGTGCGCCAAAATGAGTTAGTTGCCATAATGGCTTCTGGGGTAAGTTTGAAGCGGGTGATTGGGCCGATCGTGTTTCTTGCATTGCTGCTGACCGGCCTGCTGGTGATTGACCAGGAGCTTATTATACCGCCACTTAGCGACAAGCTTGCCCGCAGCCAGGATGATATTCCCGGCGAAGAATCCTATGATGTGTGGTTTATTCCCGACGGCCATGGGTCACTAATTTGCTCTAAAAGATTTGACGTAAAGACATCGACGCTGCATCAGCCGACTATCATCATACGTCGTGAGATCAAGCCGGGTATTTGGGAGGTAACCGGCCGGATATCAGCTGAGAAGGCGGTTGACGTTCATGAGACCGGGAACTGGGTTTTGACTAATGGCCGATTCTTCAAAGCGGGCTCTCTGGGCGGTCCTCAGCCGATAGATACTTACACCAGTGACATTGTCCCGAAAGACATCCCTGTCAGGCGCAAATCCATGCACATACCTTTGCTAAGCTGGCTACAGTTGCGTGCGCTCGCGGGCCAGGGGACAAAGGACACGGCTCAATTGTGGGCTCAGATGCACTTCCACATTACTGAGCCCATAATCAACCTCGTGATGCTCATGGTATGTCTGCCGATCCTGGTCTGTCGCGATCCGAAGTCAATGAAGTCGGCAATTATGATTAGCTTTGGGACAACAGTTGCATGTTTTATCACAACCTTTGTCTGTAAAATGCTCGCTACAGAGCCCGTCCTCTTTGACAAGGTAATGGTGGAGTTGTGGGCGTGGCTGCCAGTCTTGATCTTCCTGCCGATAGCTGTTATCGAATTAGACTTAATGAAAACTTAGCGTCAGTAGGTTGACCGATGTCCTCCAGACTTTGTGACGTACGACCAGCGAGGCGTACTTACCCCACACGCGTATGCGGTTGGCCTTCGGTGTGCAACAGTAGTGTTTGTCAGTAATCTTTGAAATTTCTCATCCAATCCGGCCATAGCGGTGGGTCAGCATTTATGTCGAAGTTGCGATGCCACTTCAACTTCCACAACTGCTTAAGTCCGATTTTCCTGACAGAAAAGTCCAGAAAGGCGCCGTTTATCGTTCCGTTGTGTCGGTTGAGGCAGAAACGCTTGATATTATTCAAACGTTTCTCCTGCCACTCACCCTCATATTCCGGAGGTTCATTAGTGTGCCCTTCTGGCCAGCCTCCGACCCAGACGCAATCCAAAAACATCGGTATATTACCTGCACTTTGAACATTGCAGGTCCTCCAGTTATTCTCAGTTGGACGTTCCCGTGGGTTGACTCCTGGAGCTGGATTAGTGAGCCACCGATTTATTCCATAGCTGCCGTAATCACCTTTTGTAGTCCAAAGACTACCGTCAAAGACGCCCCAGGCTACAAATGTATCCGGGTACCTTACCTGAATCTGTTGACCATTGCTATCGAGCTCAAACTGAGTTTTCGTGGCCGTCGGACAGCAGCGTATCTTTGGCTCATTACTGTAGTACGACCGCAGCGCGTTCATCCAACGCCCTCTTGTTGGGTCATCTACACCTGCCGGCAGCGAACCTTCGAAGAAATAGCCGTCGCTATTATTCAAATACATCGAAAAAATAAGGCCCCATTGGTGCAGACTTGACTGGCAGACGACTGCCTTGGTCTGTTTCCGTGCCTGTGTCAGTGCCGGCATCAATATCGCCATCAATAACGCAATAATGGCTATCACCGCCAACAGTTCAATCAGTGTAAACCCCCGCAGAGGTCGTTTACTTCCGCGATTAGGGATCAAGATTTGTAAGGGGGTAGACACTCTTGGTTGCCCATCATAATGCCCCATTGTTCTGCTTCCAAAAATTTCTATCTCTTCATCTCTGCGACTCGTTTACCTTATCATACAATCCTCCGCAAAGCAAGCAGTTGTAAGTTCGACCCATAGGGACGGAAGCCGAACATATTTACTTGGCTGAGTGAACCGGGCTCCTTAGAAATAGATTTTGATGTTGACACCCAGAGCGTCAATATCTTTCCATTCTCCGCCGGACTCTGTTGATTGCCAGAGGTGTGAGTTCGAGCGGAAACTTCACCGTGACCTTATTCCGGTATCGCCAGACGTCCTTGTTGTTCTCTCTGTCCCGATATTCAAATCTTGACCTATTACTCAAATCGAGATCGAACAATTGAGTTTTTAACGTGATATTCAGATGTGGCCGATTTTCCTGCCTCCACTTGCCGCTGCCATCTTTTTCGAAAACCTGCCTGTAGTTGAATCCCAGGTCTATCCATTCTGCCAGACTTGTGTACGTGAATCCCAGGTCTGAATGCTGATAGTAGAGGTTTCCGCCGTCGTCGCCAAGGCGAAACTCCTCTTCAAATTTAGCCTTCCAGTCTTTGTCAATGTCAACAGACACACTGGCGGTGGTCCAGAACTGAAAACCTTCATCGTCGTAAGCCAGACAAGGCGTGTTACAAGCATAATAGCATACGAGGATTGCAAAGGCGTAGGCTGTAGTTCTTAGAGGTTTCTTCATCTATCTTTCACCCTTCTGCAAATGCGGCTACGATTTGAAGTCTTCGGCCTTATGGCGGATGATTTTACCCTCGAGCATGTAAATGACATCCTCCGCTATATTGGTCGCATGGTCTGCTACGCGCTCCAAGTGTCGCGACACCGAAAGCAAGTGGATTAGAGGCTCCACCTGTTTGGGGTTTGTGCGAATTTGCTGCTGCACGGTATGAAACATCTGGCGGTTCATGGCATCGACTTCATCGTCAGCGGCACAGACTTCGTACGCTAGTCCAGAGTCCATATTGACCAGAGCATCCAGGCTTCTGCGGAGCATTGACTGAGTTTTCTCGGTCATTGCGTCGAAGTCGAGAGGGACATCGACCTTCTCTTGTCTGGCAAGGAATTCGCTGCGTTCAGCAAGATTCACAGCGAGGTCACCAATCCTCTCCAGGTCGTTATTTATTTTCAGAGCGGTAATAATGAACCGCAAGTCAATGGCAACGGGCTGATATAGAGCCAGTATTTTGAGGCATTCTTCTTCCACATCAACTTCCATGTGATCGATTTGTACATCCGTCTCAATCACTTTCTTGGCAAGGCTTGCATTTTGTTCTTTGATTGATTTTACCGCCTGGCGGAGACTGTCTTCCACAAGGCTGCAAAGAGACAGAAGCATCTTTTTCAGCTTATCGATTTCTCTTTTCATGTGCACCGTCATGGTATCGTTGTCCCTTTCATCTGGCCTAATATCTGACCTCGAACTTAGTCTCGGACCCCACAGGGCAGGTATTCTGACCATCCGAGAAAAGAACTTCCCCTTCTTTATTAGCAATCAGACTGTTTCTAACATAATCAAACATAGGTGGCATCTCGTTGATTACCTCAATCCGACTCCACGGAACAACTCTGATCATTAAGTTTCCAATTTGAATATCTTCGGGCCTGTTGATAATTCTACCAAAATGATATGTCCTGCAATGAAGACGTACGTATGAGTCCGTTATCTCCAGGACCTTGCCCACAAGGAGGTGATTATGAGCCTCAGGATAGTTCTTGATAGTCCGGATCTTCCAAATTCTTGTCTCGTGCGTTTCACCCATTTCTATGACTCCTATCCAAATCGCCCTGTAATGTAATCCTCAGTCTTCTTTTTTCTCGGTTTGGTGAAGATTTGCTTCGTAGGGCCGGTCTCTATGAGCTGTCCTTCATAGAGAAAGGCCGTCAAGTCGGAAACGCGAGCAGCCTGCTGCATATTGTGTGTTACGATGACAATGGTATAGTCGCGGCGAAGCTCGTCAATTAGGTCCTCTATCTTGGCGGTCGACTGTGGGTCGAGCGCGGATGCAGGCTCATCCATTAAAAGTATTTCCGGCTCGACTGCCAGAGCTCTGGCGATACAGAGTCTTTGCTGCTGGCCACCGGATAGGTCCATCGCGTTCTTACCCAGACGAGCTTTAACTTCATCCCATAACGCTGCACGAAGAAGGCTCGTTTCCACAATCTCAGCAAGTTTTTTGCGGTTTTTGATGCCGTGAATACGGGGACCGTAGGCCACATTTTCAAAAACAGACTTGGGAAATGGATTAGATTTTTGGAAGACCATGCCGACTTTCTTGCGTAGCGCAACGATGTCAGTGGCATGATTATAGATGTCTTTTCCATCTATCAGCACCTTGCCCTCGGTGCGGGCCCCGTCGATGATATCGTTCATGCGGTTTAATGTCCGAAGAAAGGTTGATTTGCCGCAGCCCGACGGGCCAATCAGTGCAGTGACCCGCCGAGGTGGTATATCCATTGTGATATCGAAGAGTGCCTGCACCTTGCCGTAGTAGAAGTCAAGGTTCTCAGCCCGTATTTTGTACCCAGAATCGTTGTTTTGGTTATTCTTTACCATCTGTATTTTTTTCTGATATGAATTCTTAGCAGTATCGCGGCGAGGTTGACTCCGAGTACCAATGCAAGAAGTACGAGTGCTGTTGCATATTGCATGGGCTTGACTTTTGCAATGTCGGGGTGCTGGGTTACCAAAATGTAAAGGTGATATGGCAGCGCCATAACCTGGTCGAATATCGACTTCGGCAATTTGGGCAGATAAAAAGCAGCAACCGTCAACAGTATCGGCGCCGTTTCTCCTGCGGCTCGTCCGATGCCAAGGATTGAACCCGTAAGCATTCCCGAAACGGAGTAGGGCAGTACGTTTTTGCGTATGGTCTGCCATTTCGTAGCGCCCAGCGCAAGACTGCCTTCTCTGAACGATTGGGGAACTGCTCGCAGCGCCTCTTCACTGGTGACAATAATCGTTGGCAGTATCATACATGCTAAGGTGAGGCAGCCCGCTAATATAGATGCACCAAAGCCAAGAAATATGACAAACAGCCCCAAGCCGAACAGCCCAAAGACTATTGATGGGACTCCAGCCAAAGTCACAATGGCAAGCCGTATCGTTCGGGTGAATCTCGCTGCCTTAGCATATTCCGATAGATAAATCGCAGTTGCCATCCCCAGAGGAAGCGCAACAGCGATGGTTCCAAGTACCAACGATAGAGTGCCTACAATCGCCGGCAGTATTCCTCCTTCGGCCCCGCTGCGTTTTGGCATTGTCGTGAGAAACTCCCAGCTTATTGTTGGTAGTCCGTTCCACGCGATCTTAAGAATGATAAAGGCGATCACAAACACAATGAAATAGGTCATTGCTCGTGCCAACCAACACACTGTTTGTTCCGATGCTGCCGTGCGCATTACCCCATCCTATATCTCTTGAGAACCTTTTGTGCGACCATATTCAATCCAAATGTTGCCAGAAGCAAAACGATACCGACGCAAAACAGAGCCCTGTAGTGAACACTTCCGAAGGCGACCTCACCCATCTCTGCCGCAATTGTAGCGGTCATTGTTCGCACCGAATCAAATGGCCAAGCGGTGATGACCGCGGCGTTGCCGGTAACCATCATTACAGCCATCGTTTCTCCGATGACCCTGCCTGTGCCGAGCATTATGGCTGCGATCATTCCCGGAAGCGCGGCCGGAACCGTCACCCTCCATATAGTCTGCATTTTACTTGCACCCAGTGCCAGTGAAGCAGCTTTGTACGATGCAGGCACACTTCTTATGGCATCTTCAGATATGGAAATCACGGTCGGTGTCGCCATCAAGGCCAGAAGTACTGCGCCGGCCAGAGCGGTCAGTCCGGTAGATAGCCTAAAGCAGACCTTGATCAGCGGCACTAATACGACCAAGCCAAAAAAGCCGATAACGACGGACGGGATTCCGGCCAGTACCTCAATGAATGGCTTGAGTATTTCCCTCTCCAACGGTCTCGCCAACTCTGAGATGTAAACCGATGCCCCCACACCGAATGGAATTGTCAAGAGAATTGCCAGAACTGTGACCAGAACTGATCCGGTTATGAGGGGCAAAATGCCAAAAGACTCTCTTTGGAAGGATACCGGCATCCATCGGCTGCCAAGAAGCTCTTTCAGTCCGGGATCAGTGGCAAATGGCCCGGCTTCTTTGCCCAAGAACACGAATATGCCTATTACAATCAGGATGCTCGTCGAGGCCGTGCCCAAGAGCATGAGCTTTATCGCTTTTTCTTTCCAGGCGGTGTTCATTACCGAACCGCAACATATCCGGTGTCTGTTACTATTGCCTGTCCCGCGCCACTCAAGCAAAAATCAACGAAGTCTTTCACAGTCCCTTTTGGTTTACCGTGGATATAGAAGTAAAGCGGTCGAGCGATAGGATATTCTCCCGACTTCACTGTTTTGTCTGATGGTACAATAGCCGCCGATTTGTAGTCGGCTTTAACAGCTACGATCTTCACTGTGTCCCCAGCGGCAAGGGCATAACCCAGTCCGACATATCCTATTGCCAATTTGTCAGTAGAAACGGACTGAATAATGGTTGAGGTGGCAGGCAAAAGTTTTGCATCCTGCATATAATCCTGTTTCTTGAGGACCATTTCCTGGAAGAAGACATAGGTCCCGGAACTTGATTCTCTGGACATCACCAGGATTTGCTCGTCGGGGCCGCCCACATCGCTCCAACGAGGCGAAGCTCCTGTGAAAATCTTGCCCAGTTGTTGTATCGTCAGCTCATTGATCGGATTGGCAGGGTTGATAATAACCGCAATTCCATCCTTAGCGACCGGGATTTCATGTCGGCGGATATTCTTTTGTATAACCACCATCAATTCCTTATCCTTCATCTTCCGCGAAGCAGCGCAAATATCGGTAGTACGGTTTAGAAGCGCGGCAATTCCTGTTCCGGAGCCGCCGCCGGTTACTGAGACCTCGAGACCAGGATTCTGCTGCATAAAGGCTTCTGCCCAATTGCTGACAAGATGAACCATAGTGTCGGAGCCCTTAACAGTTATGTATTTCTTCTGGCTTCCGGTTTGGTCGCTCTGCTTCGAACATCCAGGTATTGCCGCCAGTGCGGTCGCTGTTGTAAGGACCGCAAGAATAATTTCTCTCATGCGCTTTTTGATTTTTCTGTTCATCTTTCTATCTCCCAGCTTATTCATTGGTTCCTGCGGTCGCTGATAACTTACTGCTCTTGTTCTCTCTCATCAAAATAGTCGAGATCACTTAAAGGCAAAATTACAGACGTAGCGATGTTCACCAAGTGAGCTACAATCCGCTTGAAGTGCCTCCCAATCAAAGCAAAGCAAACAGCTTCATTGACTGTCAGACTGCTTTTCGCCAGTTCTGCAACAATCCTGTCACACTTTTTCGCGATCGTCTTTTCATAGTCCCAGGCCGATCTGGCCTTTTCGTCGTCTGCTTCTATGAATGCTTTCTTGGTTTGCTCAAAAAGTGTTAGAATGCCTTTGTCGACATCGTCGAAATACTGCTTGAACAGTGTTCTGTCGATGGGCTTTTTCAGAAGCTCGGTTACTTCATAGAGGTTCTTCGAATAGTCGCCCAATCTCTCAGCGTCCTTCACCACGCTCATCAGCAACAGACAGGCAGTGACATCTACGTTCGGCTGTAGCGAAAGGTGCTCTACGATTCTCTTGCGGATGTCTTTCTGTGCGAGATTCACTTTTTTATCAATCTCGTAGATTCTCTTTTTCAGATCTGGTTCTTCTGCGTGCTCCAAGAGACTGCTGCAAACGGCTTTGAACATGGACTCTGTACCGTCCAACATATTCTTGAATTCTTCAAGGACTTGAGCTAAGAAATCCTTGCCCTTCCAAAAGCTCAATAGATTCTTAAACATTTGCGTTTCTCCTACTTAGAGATACTTAGAGATAAGAATCAACAAACCCGGCACAAAGAAAAACAGGCCTAACACATAAATCAGTGCATACCTTCTTTTTTCAGCAGCCAAATCGCCCAGAGATTTCGCAAGGTTTATAGGGATTATTCTAAAGATTTTTATGGGATAGATAAATAGGGTGCCTGTCAAATTAAACAAAAAGTGCGCAAATGCAATAATGATAGCGGACATATTTCCCGTCGCAAAAGATGCGAGGATTGCCGTGGTCGTTGTCCCGATATTGGCACCGATAGTGATTGGAAATGCTGCCTCCACTGTAAGAATACCCGCAGCTACCAGAGGGATCAGCAAAGACGTCGTGATTGAACTACTCTGAACCACAATCGTGAAAACCAATCCAGCAAAAAGGCCCAGCAACTTGCTTCTGCTTATGACATTATCGAGGACAATCTCCGCCCTTTTTACCACGAGCGACTTCATAACCTTTACGATTAAATAGAGACAGAAAAACAGCAGAAGCATCGACACAATCAGCATCAATATGTAGCTGCCTACCGATGCCCCAGCAAGGGAATGTGCCATCTTGTCGATGATTTTCACGGCTGGTTCCGTGGCCAACTTGATTGGGCTGGTAAATTTGATTCCTCCGACACCTTTGAACAAAGTGCTCATCAAGGTAGCACACTTCTCGAGGAATCCTGTTGCCAGCTCGAGCGGGAAAAGGATCGACACGCATATAAGATTAAAAAAATCGTGCACTGTTGCAGCACTTATTGCACGTCTGAACTCGTCTCTGCGGCTGACATGTCCCAAGGAAACCAGCGTATTGGTCACGGTCGTCCCTATGTTTGCGCCCATAACTATCGGTATGGCGTTGCTGACAGTTATGCCGCCTGCTCCTACTATTCCTACAACAACCGATGTTGTTGTCGACGAACTCTGCACTATACTGGTCGCCAATATGCCGATGAACAAGCCGACAAAAGGATTGGAGGTTGTGCTGATCAGGTTTTCCGCAAAGCCCTTGCCGAAGCCTTTGAATGCCGCCCCCATAAGGCCGATGCTAACCAGGAAGAAATAAAGCAGTATCACTACTGCCAGGATTTTTGGAACTATGTCGAGTGCTTTCTTCATATATCCCTCTTTCTATTCTCAAAGGACTATACGCGATCAGTGTGAAGGGAGTATGAAGAAGAGGTGAAAAATTGGGGAAGACTACAAAAAATCTTCTCTATTCTTTGGGAAGTGTAACGGAGACCGTCGTTCCTTCGTTCACCTGGCTCTCGATGTGGATTTGGCCATTGTGGGCCAGGACGATGTGTTTTGCTATTCCCAAGCCCAATCCAGTTCCGCCAAGCTCACGCGAACGCGCCTTATCAACGCGGTAGAATCGCTCAAAAATCCTATCGATGTGTTCCTTTGCTATTCCGATGCCGTTGTCTTGGACAGTAACAGTAACCGTATCCTGCTGACCACGAATCGAAATCTCGATTGTTCCCGCCTCCTGCGTGTATTTGATAGCATTGTCTATTAGGTTCACGAAAACCTGCTCAATCGTGTCGCGGTCGGCTTTAATCCTTACGTCACTGCTTTGCGGATTTACATTCAATACTTGCTTCTTCTTGGCAAGTGCATGTCCGAACCCCAGCACGACCTCGTCTAACAGGCTCTTGAGATCGCAGTCAGTCTTATCTATAGAATTCTTGGATAGCTCGAGCTCGCTGAGACGCAGCAAATCATTAATGATGTTTTCGAGCCTGTCGGCGTGTTCCTTTATGATCGAAATGAATTTGCGGGCCTTGTCTTTGCCATTTATTGCCTTATCTTCGAGCGTCTCTATATAGCCTTTGATCAAGGTCAAAGGCGTCTTGAGCTCGTGCGATACGTTGGCAACGAAATCCGTCTTCATGCTGTCCATACGCTTGAGGTTTTCCATCTTTTGCTGTAATTCGTCAGACATTGCATTTAATGACTTAGCCAGCTCGCCCAGTTCGTCTTTGCCCCTTATTCTCACCTTCGTGCTGAAGTCACCTTTGGCAATCCGTCGAGCTGTCTCTTGCATCTGTCTTATAGGGGAGGTTATACTCCGTGATACAAAATACGCGATTGTCAGTGCAATTACGATGGCTACAATCGCGCCAAACAGCACGGCTCTATAAATGACCTGTATTTCCAGTTGAACCTCGGAAAGCGGCAAAGAAAAACGAACCACCCCTAATGTTTTGCCACCATCATCTATACGCACAGCGACATACTTCATATTATAACCTAAGGTGTCACTGGGGCGCGTGCTTTGGCCGAAAGCGTTATCCATTGCCTTAATGATTTCAGGCCTGTCACTATGGTCCTCCATTTGGGACGGTTCTTTTTCCGAGTCGCCCAGAACCCTGCCCTGCTCATCAATAACCGTAATTCTCAGATCTAATTCGTCCGCCAAAGTCCTTGTTCTTTTCTGAATATCTTGGTGCCTTCCCTGGCGCAAATCGTCCTTCAGAATGTCGCCGACTAATACGGCGTTGCTTTCTAACTTTTCTGTGATTTTTTGTTCGAAGTGGTTACGTAGCTTTAAGCTCACAAAGAAATTCAGGACAAAGACCGCAATGAGGATCAAGAATATGAACGCGCCAAGGAATTTCCAGATGATTTTGCTTCTCATTCACACTTCCTTGAATCTGTAACCTGCGCCTCGGATAGTCTCAATGTAGTCCTTGGCCTTGCCTAATTTTCGCCTTAGTGATTTTACGTGTGCATCAACGGTCCTGTCGCATACTACTGCTTCATCACCTGAAACTGCATCCAGAATCTGGTCTCTTGATAACACTACGCCCGGCCGTTGAGCTAAGAACTCCAAAAGTTTGAACTCCGTGAAGGTCAGCGAGATTTCTTCACCGCTCACCGTCACTTTATGCCGGGAGCTATCTACGGTAATATCTCCCCTTTGTTGTATCTTGCTGGTGTGCCGATGTTCTCGATCTCTCCTCAAAATTGCCCGTATTCTCGCAATTAGTTCTCTCGGGCTGAAGGGTTTGGTCACATAGTCGTCAGCGCCCAATTCCAGACCTACTACCTTATCCGTCTCCTGCGATTTTGCGCTGAGGATAATAATGGGTATATCGGCGGTCATGTCATCGTTTTTGAGAATCTTGCAGACTTCAAAGCCGTCTATAAGCGGCAACATAATATCGAGGATGATCAGGTTCGGCTGCCTTTTCCTGGCTAACTGGACTCCATCTTCACCATTCAAGGCTGACAAAGTCTCATATCCTTCTTCCTTGAGGTTGTACGCGACCATTTCCACAATGTCGCGGTCATCTTCGACTATCAAGATTTTGCCTTTGGCCATTTTAGCTTCGCCCACATTCTCAGGGCGCTGTTAGATTGATAGACCGCAATATGTTTACGCCGTTGCTTTGCCCTTTTGTTCTAACGCCTCGCGGATTTCCCTGTTTATTCTGATACTGCACCAGTGTCGGCCACACATTGAACAGTAATCGGCGACCGACGCTCCTTCTCCTCCCATTTGTTTGCAGGCTTCATCGTGCATTGTTTCAGCCCTTTGGGGATCGAGTGACTCAGCCAGGTGCGTCTTCCAGTCGAAATTCGTCCGTGCAATGCTCAGCCTCTTATCCCGCTCGGCGGCACCTGTCAATCCGCGAGCAATGTCCGCGGCGTGCGCTGCGATTTTTGTTGCGACTACGCCGGCTCGAACGTCATCAGCGTTCGGCAGACCTAAGTGCTCTCTTGGCGTCACATAGCACAAGAACGATGCACCGTAAAAAGCAGCGGCAGTTCCGCCGATGGCTGATGTTATGTGGTCATAACCTGCTGCAATGTCCGTTACCAATGGCCCAAGAACATAAAACGGTGCACCGCCACAAATCTCTTGCGCAATCTCTATATTATATTGTATCTGGTCAAATGGCACATGACCAGGGCCTTCGACCATAACCTGGCAGCCCTTTTCCTGCGCCCTCTGCGTGAGTTCGCCAATGGTTCTTAACTCTGCGATTTGCGCTGCGTCTGTAGCGTCAGCGATTGCACCAGGACGAAGACCATCGCCGAGCGAAAAGCTGATGTCATATTCCGCCAGGATGTCACACAAATCATCGAACATTTCATACAAAGGATTCTGTCTATTGTGATATAGCATCCATTTGGCAAGCAGCGCGCCGCCTCGGCTGACAATGCCCGCGGTCCGGCTTTCAGTTAGCGGCAGATGCTCCTTCAGTACTCCGGCATGAATGGTGAAAAAATCTACGCCTTGATTGGCCTGTTTCTCGATGACTTCGAGGATTGTTTTGTTGTCTATGTCCTCGACGTTTCTGTCTTGTACAACCTCGTAGATTGGCACTGTTCCAAAAGGCACGAGGCACCTGGCCAGAAGCTCGCAGCGGATGTCGTCAAGATTGCCGCCTGTACTTAAATCCATGATCGTGTCGGCACCGACCGCCAGCGCGGCCTGCATCTTCTCGATCTCCGCTTCCACCGAGTCCGCCCGCGGCGGACTGCTCGTGCCGATATTTGCATTTACCTTTGTGGTGAGCACTCGCCCTATACCGATTGGCTTCAAATTCGTCTTGAGATGCAGTTTGTTCGCTGGTATTATCAGCCGCCCAGCAGCGAGTTCGTCGCGAACAATCTCGGCGTCGACGTTTTCAGTTTTGGCGACAAATCTGACCTGCTCGGTGATTGCCCCTGTTCGTGCGCTTTCTAATTGCGTTGTCATCTTTTAGATTCCTTGTTACAATGAATTTTTCCCCGCCGTGGCGGGCATGCCTAATCTCCATTCTGCAAAAGTTCAGCTAAAAACAAAAAAATCGCTTCTGCAGGAAGCGATTCAGTTGCCGACTCTGTCAGCCAGTTCCGATTTAGTCAACCGCTTTCCTACGCAGGCATATCCACCGCTTCGGCGATTGTCCTGATCAGGTTCAAAGGGTCTTTTCTCAGGCTCACTCTCGGCAAGCCACCCCTAGCGAACTGTCTGTCATTATACCTTCCTGTTTCCTGTCGTCAAACAAATATTCTGCGGATTTCGGCCCGGGCCTTTAACCGAGCTTCCTTCAGGTCTGGCCAAGGCTAAGAATCTCTGCGCAAAGCATGTCACGCACGCTTTGCCTTGAGCGAAGCAAAGCCAGACCATATTGAAAGCAAGCGGGGCCCATACCGAACTGATCCGTATAGGCCCCGAATTGGTGCAAAACCATCGGCCAACTGCTGAGCCTCGCACTAACGCCCTACTGCTATGGCCACAGCAGCACGTCAAGCCACGTATCTGCCAATCCAGCGTAGTCCTTGAAGTTGACCTCACTGTCAAGATTGAGGTCGGCCTGCAGATCATTAGCGTCAACGAGCCACTCGTTGGCCATTATCTCAAGATCTGGGTACCCGACCACACAATCGCCACTGAAGTCGGCACGCGGTCTCAGAAGCGAAGGAACACACCTGGGCTGATACAGCCTGATGTCATCAATGTACAACATACCTGCACCACCAAGCTTCGGAAGGTTCCTATCGCCGAGGCCAATATACATCTTCTTGACGCTCTTAAGATTCACGCCGGCATCACTGAAGTCTTTCAGGGGGATATCCCACGGCTGCCAGGTATCTGACTGCAC
>DAOWID010000306.1 GCA_030641115.1 Planctomycetota bacterium
CTTTCTTCTCAAGAGGTCACTTAGATTCTCCGATTTCTCAATAGAAACTGTGCCTATAAGAACTGGCCTTCCTTGAGCATGTAACTGCTCGATTTCCCTACTTACAGCTTCAAACTTGGCTTTCTCATCTTTGTAAACCTGGTCAGGATGCTCAGTGCGAACCAACGGCTTATTCGTGGGTATAACCATCACTTCCAATTTGTAAATCTTATGGAATTCCTCGGCTTCGGTAGCCGCAGTACCGGTCATACCAGCTAACTTTTGATACAGACGGAAATAATTCTGGAAGGTGATGGTGGCTAAGGTAACGCTTTCTCGCTGTATCTTTACCCTTTCTTTAGCCTCGATAGCCTGATGTAATCCCTCAGAATACCTTCGACCCAACATCAACCTGCCGGTGAACTCATCCACGATAATGACTTGCTCATTCTTAACCACATAGTCACGGTCTCTCTTAAACAAGGCACGAGCCTTAAGCGCACTTTCCAAATACTGGGTAAGGAAATGATTAGAGGGGTCATAAAGGCTGGGAGCTTTGAGCAACCCCTCCTTCTTAAGCATCTTTTCCATATTAGTCATGCCAATATCAGTAAGGCTAGCGGTGCGCGTACGCTCATCAATAGTGTAGTCTTCGTCTTTGGCGAGGCGAGAAACTAAGTGAGCGAAGGTATAATATCTTTGCGCTGCTTCCTCGGCAGGTCCACTGATAATTAGTGGAGTGCGGGCTTCGTCAATGAGGATGTTATCAACCTCATCAACGATGGCATAATTCAACGGGCGCTGCACACACCGAGACAAATCCAAAACCATGTTGTCTCTAAGATAATCAAAACCAAACTCGTTATTTGTGCCGTAAGTTATATCGCAGGCATATTGACCTATTCGTTCGTCGCCGCTGGTATCCATGTCCGCCTGAATGGCACCTACGGTCAATCCTAAAACCTGATAGATCGGCCCCATCCATTCCGCGTCCCGCTTAGCCAGATAGTCATTGACGGTAACTATATGGACTTTCCTGCCGGTCAGATGGACAAGGTAGGCTGCCAATGTTGCTACAAGCGTTTTGCCCTCGCCAGTAACCATTTCAGCAATCTTGCCCTCGTAGAGGACGTTACCGCCGATCAGTTGCACATCGAAATGTCTCATATCGACATTTCGCCTTGCCGCTTCGCGGACAACCGCGAAAGCCTCAGGCAGGATGTCTTCCGGCCTCCTCCCAGCTTTAAGTGCAGCCTTGAACTCAGCGGTCTTCGCCTTGAGGGCCTCGTCGTCGAGTTTCTTTATCCGCTCTTCAAACTCACCCGCCTGCTGAGCGATTACAGAATACGCCTGGATTAACCGCTCATTGCGAGCAAAACGCTTTACAAGGATTCCTTTTACTTTATCAAGCATCGCAACTAAAAAAGTAGTGAGCTAAAGTGAACTAAAGTATAGAGTGAACTAAAATGAAAAAGATAATCGAGAACTTTAGGCACTTTAACTCATTTCTTACTCTTTCACTCTCGTCACGTATTCACCCGTTCGCGTATCTACACGGATAATATCAGCAGTTTTGATAAAAGCCGGCACTTGTACAATAAGGCCCGTTTCCAGCGTTGCCGGCTTAGGCTGATTTGTCGCAGTGGCGCCCTTAATCGCCGGCTGGGTGTCGGTAATCTCCAAATCAACTGTGTTAGGCAGAGTAACAACAAGCGGCTTTCCTTGGTACATACTGACCTGCAGTTGCGTATTGGCCTTGAGATATTTCGGCCCATCGCCGAATGCATCGTCGTCGAGGCTGATTTGCTCATAGGTCCCGGTATCCATCAGGACATGCTCACTGCCCGAAGAGTAAAGGTACTCGTACGTTCGCTTGTCCAGATATGCCTCTTCGACCGTCTCTTCGGCGCGCAGGCGGACGTTTTGAATGGAGCCGTCCGTCAGGCTTTTCAGCTTTGTCTGATAAACCGCACCGCCTTTGCCCAGTTTTATGTGCTGGTAATCGACAATTGCAAACAGCTTGCCGTCAATTGTAACCGTTTGACCTTTTCTCATCTCTGATGCTCTCATTTCTTACTCCTCATCGTGAAGCCGTTCTTGTATCTCAGCCTGTGATGCAGTCTCGAAAAAGAGTTCTATCGCTTCGACTAAGTTCTTCCTCGCCTCTTCCACAGAATCGCCCTGACTGGCAACATCAAGTTCAGGACAAAGGGCAGTGTATCCATCCTTTTCATGTTCGATAATTGCAGTAAAAGCATGTCGCTTTTTCATTTATGTTCCCTTCTCGGCCCTTTCGCTCGATTCTTCTGTTTCTTGTTCGTACGCTTACTATACTGTGTCACTATTTCGCATCTCAGTTCCCGATCTACGATTCACTAATCACGGCGTAAGTATTGCAGAACTTGTGGAAAATGTCAAGAAAATGAAAGGGCACATCTCATTCGCCGCTAATACATCCTCCCCTGCACTGAATTTACTGACCGCCGGCTATCGCTCACGAGGACAGTCTTGGCTTTCGCCCTTTAGCCTTTCGCTTTCCTTTTCCGCGCTTCCCTGCCCTCTTACTTTCCTTGGCTTGCATCCTGGCGCTGACCAGCGGTTCCGCGGGGGCAACATTGAGCTGCCGAGCGGCTACATTCACAGAGATGATGCGAGCCTTTATTGCCTGGCCCAGACGAACGCTGCACCCTGAGCGCTGCCCAATGATGCATTGAGCCTTCTTATTGAATTTCCATTGGTCTGCCCCTAAGTCACCCATCTGAATAAGACCTTCAATGCCATACTTTCGTGACTGCACGAATACACCAAAGCCTGTCAGCCCGGTAACAACGCAGTCAAGCTCATCGCCGATCCTTTTGCTCAACATTTGCAGTATCAGCACCGCCGTCAGCTCTCTTTCGGCGTCCTCGGCCCGCTGCTCAGTAAAAGTGATGTGCTTGCCAACCTCCGCCAAATCCAGCGGAGGCACTGTCACCCCTGCGGAAGCAGGAGTCCAAGAGGAGGGCCGTACAGTGGATTCCCGCTTTCGCGGGAATGACAAAGAGGGCGTGGACGATCCGCCACGAGCAGACCGCAGATAGCACTCCAGAACACGATGAACAACCAAATCCGCGTATCGGCGTATCGGGCTCGTAAAGTGACAATAGTGAGTCGAAGCCAGCGCAAAATGACCTATATGCGACGGCGCGTACTGAGCCTTTTCAAGACTTCGCAGCACCGCCAAGTTCACACCGAAAGAACAATCAGCACCCCTGACGGCAGCCAACAGATCCTGTATCGCAGTGCGGTCAGGAGTTCGGGGCAGGCTAAAGCCAAATGCCCTGACAAGCTTCGCCAGGTTCTTCATACTCAAAGCATCCGGCTCCGGATGAATCCGCCGCATAAAAGCGATGTTCAGCCTATCGAGAAGTGAAGCAACAGCCTCGTTGGCCTCCACCATAAACATCTCGATTATCGTATGCGGATAACTGTCATCGGCGGGGTGGACGTCCACAACCCGTCCCGATTTGTCCATTACCAATTCCGTCTCCGGCAAGTCCAAATGCAGCATCCCGTCTCTCATTCGCCGTTTTTCAATCGCTCGGCTAAGCGTTTCCATATTCTTCAGCAATTCAATCACATCGGGCTTCGCATCTTTTGTATGGCCTTTCAAAATCCTATCAGCTTGTTGATAGGTCAAACGTTGCGCTGAATTCATAATGCTGTTGGCAAACCTGCGAGATAAAATATTACCCTGCTCATCGTAAGTCAGATAGACACTTTTGACAAACCGCCTCTGCCCCGGCTGAAGACTGCAGATACCGTTACTCAAAACTTCCGGCAGCATCGCAAGTGTTCTGCCGGGTAGGTAAGCGCTGTTGCCACGATTCTTTGCCTCAGCATCCAGCGCTGAATCCCGCAGCACAAAATAGCTGACGTCCGCAATGTATACCCCTAATACCCAGTTGCCGTCGGAGTCTCTTTCGAGGCTTATCGCATCGTCAAAATCCTTCGCATCCGGCGGATCAATCGTGATAATCACCTTGTCCGTTATGTCTTCTCGCCTGCCAATCACGTCGGGATTGAATTCGCTGGCCGCCTGCCGCGCCTCGTCGAGACAATCGGCATCAAATTCGCTCGGCAAATGAAACTGGTGAATTATCGACTTTATCTCGGTTTCATATTGACCTTGCCTGCCGAGCACCTCAACAATCACGCCGCGTGCCAGGTATTTTTCCGTCGGATAGGTGAGTATTTCCACCACCACCTTATCTTTCTGCCTGGCCCCCTTTGCACCCACATCGTCGACAGATATTGGATCGAAGAAACTCGTCCCATCCGGCTGAACAAACCACCCTTCAGCCTCTTTCGACAAAGTCCCGACGAACCTATTTTGTGCTCGTTCAAGAACCTCAATTATCTCACCGCTGTACCGCATCTGCCCCGCCCGCTTGCCTTTTTTCGAGACTTTGGCAGCAACGATGTCACCCGTCATCGCATCAGCCGTTTTCTTTGGAGGTATGAATAGATCTCCGTGCGAATTGGGATCGAGAGGCGTTATGAAGCCAAACCCTCTGGGATTCGCTCTGAACGTCCCTACAATCCGGCCAGCCAATGCGGGCAGCGTCACCAAATTGCCCGCACCTATCACCACGTGTCCAGCCTGCCGAAGTTGGTCAAATGCCAATTTGAATTGTGCGTAATCTTCTGAACGTACGCCCAATGCCTTAGCCAATTGCCCAAGTTTTACCGGCGTATAATCGGCGTGCTTTAGTAATTTAACTATCCTACTTTTGAAAACTTCAGCCATTTGAATGATTATATCTGTGGCAACGCTTGGACTCAAGAAACAATAAACTGGTTTGGCTGGCCAGTCCGCCTGACACGGACGATTCTTTTGTTTAGCCCCCAAATTCATTTGGGGGTTCCTGCTAAAAATCAAACACACCGTCCCCGCGAAGCCTGTCCCCGCATGACACAAGCGGCGGAACCCATTCCTTCTCAGCCAATGATTGTGCTCCCCTGCACCGCGTACCGGTGTTGCTGTACTGGCTGGTCAGCACGTGGGACCAGTATTATCTCTATTCGGGTGATTGCCGAGAAATTTGATCTCAACTTCGTAGGATACCTTGTCTGTTTTAGTGAATCTGTTTCGGCAGCTAACGACTTGGCAGTCATCTTCAAAAACAATGGGAAGGTAAGTAAATTGACGACCGCTACTTCCATCAAGAGTATCTTCAATCCCCATGACGTAGTCCGAGAGCGTTTTTCCATCCTCGAAGCGCGGAGCCGACAGAGTGACGCTCATTGCGATAGCCCCGAAGTACCAAGCCCTGCCATTCATAGCCGCTATTGCCACCTCTCGCAACCGCACAAAGCCGTTGTAATTTCGGTGTCTCGGATTCCGCATCGAGAAGTGTTCGTCTTTGTACGGAGGATAGCCAGAGACTCGCATGACGACCTTCTTACCTGCAACAGGAGAGGGCTTTGTGGGAAGTACTCCTGGATCGTACGGTAAATACTTCATATCAACTATTGATCATATGGTTTCCGCGTAACGTCAAGCTCGCCGGCGCCCCTGCCGCATACGTGTGCAGCTGCTGGTTCAGTTCAACTTTCGTATCTCGCGTCGAGTATCAACCATCCAGTATCGAGCGCCAAGTACCGAGATACGCTTCACGAGATACGAGACAATTAGCCCTATTTCGTGTTCAGACTGTTAAGTTTCTTGGCAAGCTGTGATTTTTTTCGTGCGGCCGTTTTCTTGTGCATTGTGCTGGTAGCAGCGGTCTTATCCAGCTTGCGGGCAACAAGCCGGTATTGTTCGCTGGCTGCTTCTGTATCACCGCTGCTCAACGCCGCCTCAAAATGCTTGATTTGTGTCTTTATCTGGCTCTTGCGTGCGCGATTAATCGCCCTTCTTTTCTCGTTCTGTCTAACTCTCTTCTTTGCCGATAACGAATGTGCCACTGCAATCTCCTGTATTCTTGTCAGTTTGTAATTGGCAGTTTAACCATTTAACCAATCACTATTTAACCAGTTACTTTGGCTTATTTCTCAGTTTATCTACTCACTCACTAACATCTTTGTATGCAAAATCAAGCTGAGCAATCTTGCGATAGACTTCCAGCGCCTTTTCAGTATCGCCATGTTCCTCATAAGAGCGGGCCAAGTTATACCGCAACTCCTTGGCTATCTTATCATCTTGTATCTCGTAGGAATCTATCGCCCGATTGAATACGTCGATCGCATCCACAAACCAGCCCTTCATAAAGAAGCACATGCCGATTTTATCCATCGCCGAGATCTTTCGCCTCGGATCTCGCTGGGCCTCCTGGAACAGAGGGATTGCCTCGTCGTACCGTTTGTTTCGAATCAAGCGAACGCCATACTCATACTTCGGTTTCAGGTCTGTCGGATAGTTGTCCATGCAAAGACGGTAATGGTCCAATTCGACATCGTTAAGCTGCTTCGATAGTTCTTCGACCCTGTTCTTGGCTTGTCCATTGTCCGGCTTAGCCTCAGCGACAACTTTCGCCTGGCTTAGTTTGCGTCTGATCTGCTTTATTCTGACCAGACCTGCCCGCCGCTTAAAGCTGAAATCGTTTTTAGTCTTGTAGGCATTTTCCAGCAGTTCCACCGCCTCGTTTTCCGCCTCATCGTTCTGCATATCCGACAGAGTCTCGGCCAAGTTAAATATATTCATTGCCAAATCCGGATTCTTGGCCAACTTTTGTCTGGCTTCTTTCACCGCCAGGAGGCGATAGTCCTCTGTCTTAACAACGCCTTGCTGGGCGTGAAGCTTTTCCTGCGTCTCGCGGTCCTTGATAGACTTCCTGAAGTCGCCGTCCTGGTCATATTTGCCTCGAGCCATAGTCAGTTCGGCTGTGAGGTTCTTAAAATCCTCCGCCAAGTCTGCATCGCTGGGCTTAAGTCTGCAGGCCCGCTGGCAAGCCGCGACCGCCTTATCGAATTCACCCAGAGTTGCGTAGCAATCTTTTAGCAGTACATACGTTTGCACTGACGGCTTCTTGGCGCTATTATTCATCTGAAAAATCAGATTGGCAATCCAGCCGCCTGTTTTGTTGTAACCACCTGTGACCGCAGCCTTCAGCATTGCCTCGGCATACGGCAGATGGTCGGGGTCCTTTGCGTAAAGGTATTCGGCATTAAGCATCTGTTCGAGCGGCGTCTTGCCTCGCGAGCGTTTCATTCGTTCCACCATTGAAGGCTTTTTGGCACCTTTGCCCTTTCGCTGCAGAGCCAATTCACAAAGTGGTAAGTGACCCTCTTGCAGCGCATCGGGAGCAAAACGCAAGCCCTCAAGGTACATATCGATAGCGTAATCGAAGTTCTTCGTCTCTGCTATTCTTCGGGCCTTGTCAAAAAACGCTCTGGCCTTAGCCAAGTCCTGACCGGTATCGCTCTCCGCAATCGATTCTAATCCGTTGCCGCCCCCAGCTTGACCACCGGCCGAGAGGTCGTAATCCGCCGTCATGCCAACGTCCTGCTGACCTTGAAGTTCTTCGTAGCCTTGGCGGCCTTCGATGGATCTGGCCAAACCACGCCGCCGACCACGCTTGCTCCTGGCAGCGCTCACCTTAGCCGAGAGCTTTTTGCACTCCTCTGCCAAGTCCTTATCCTTTGGGTTGAGTTTCGCAGCCCGTTGGCACGCCGCAAGCGCCCTGCCGAATCGACCAATCGCCACGTAGGAATCTTTCAGCAAAATATATCTTTGCAAGGATGGCTTTTTGGCGTTATTATTTGCCAGGAACATCAAATCGGCAATCCATTTCACTGTCGCTCTGTAGCCGCCTTCCAGCGCGGCCTGCAACATCGCCTCGGCGTAAGGCAAATGCTCGGGGTCTTTTGCCAGAAGACATTCGGCATTAAGCATCCGCTCGAGAGGCGTTCCGCCTCGCAGGCGTTCGGTCGCTTCTGCCATCGAAGGCTTTTGGCCGCCTTGTTCCTGCCGGAGCAGAGCCAATTCGCGAAGCTTTATATGCCCCTGCTCAATAGCGTCCGGAGCGAGGCGCAGACCTTCAAGGTACATTTCGATCGCGCCATCGAAATCGTGTGTTCCAGCCGCTTTCTGGGCCTTTTCAAAGAAGGCCCCGGCCTTAGCCAATGCCTCGTTGTTGTCTTCGTTTGGCATACGTTTTAACCGAATCTATACCGCTGGCCACCATTTGACCTGCTCATCGTAATCTTCGGCTGAATTTTGTCAACAGATAAATCCTTGTAAGAAAAGTCGAGCTGTGCTATAAGTGCACCCATGAAAACATCCTTTTGGGTTCCCGGTCGTCCGGGTTAGGGAGAAACTAATATGGCAGATGCCCTTGAACAGTATGACCCACAGATTTACGAGTTGATACGCCAGGAACAGGCACGCCAGAGCGGCTCAATTCGCCTCATCCCTTCGGAAAACTATGTATCCAAAGCTGTGATGCTGGCCAGTGCAAGCTGCCTTACGAACAAATACGCCGAAGGCTATCCCGGCAGGCGATACTATGAAGGCCAGCAGGTCACCGACCTTATCGAGAGAATGGCTCAGGAGCGAGTGAAAAAGATATTCAAGGCCGACCACGCCAACATTCAGCCCTATTCCGGCTCAATCGCCAACTGGGCCGCATATCTGGCCCTGGTCAATCCCGGCGATACGATTATGGGTCTGTCTCTTCCACATGGCGGACACCTCACGCACGGCTGGAAGGTCAGCGTCACAAGCAGAATATTTAGTTCCGTCCAATATACAGTCAACCCTGACACCGGCAGATTTGACTATGACAAGATTGAACAGCTTGCCAAGAAACACAAGCCAAGAATCATCATCTCCGGCGCCACGGCATATCCCAGAGAGATTGACTTTGAAATATTCGGCCAGATAGCAAAAGACGTTGGTGCATATCATGTCAGCGATATAGCTCACATCGCAGGTCTCGTCGTAGCCGGCATACACAAGAGTCCCGTGCCCTACGCCGACATAGTCTCGACCACCTCACACAAGACACTGCGTGGGCCTCGCGGCGGGATGCTGCTTTGCAGGAAAGAGCACGCAGAAAACGTGGACAAAGCAGTCTTCCCAGGCCTGCAAGGCGGTCCACACATGCACACGCTAACTGCGATAGCCGTGGCGATGGCTGAGGCCGACACGCCTGAGTTTGTCGCCTACGCCAAGCAGATTGTCAAGAACGCCAAAGCTTTAGCCGAAAAGCTGCTTGAATACGGGTTCAATCTCGTATCCGGCGGAACTGATAATCATCTCATTTTGATCGACCTGCGAAATAGGAACGTCTCCGGCAAGAAAGTAGCAAAGGCCCTGGACAGAGCGCGAATTGTCACCAATTATAATACCACACCTTTAGACCCAGCCCATCCATCTGATCCCAGTGGATTACGTATGGGAACGCCGGCGATGACCACACGCGGAATGAAAGAGCAGGAGGCTGAGCAGATCGCAACCTTTATACGCAGAGTGGTTGAGAATATCGGCAACGAGTCGGTAATTGAAGAGGTCGCTAAAGACGTTCTACTGCTAAGCTCGCAATTTCCGGTGCCGGAGCACTTCATCATACCGAATAAGAATAATGTGGCTGCGCAGTAAGTTCTGAGTGGTGAGTGTGCCATGAACGAATATAGTTTGGAATGGCTACGTTAAGTATTTGAAGGAAAGAAAGCTATCAGAAACAACAGGCCAGCATTTAACCGTTTAACCATTTAACCATTAACCAATTAACAACATGCCGCAGCAAGAACAGGTGCTGGTTGTCGAGCGAAAGGTCCTTGAGCAAGTGGGGATGTTTCAGGGCCTTACGTTGGACGTGGCTCGCTATCTTCGCGCGTTCTTTGCTCCGGGCGTTCTGCGTTTCATGCCCAGGCCACAGGCCGAGGTGGATCCCAGCTATAAGCAACTCATTCCCTACGTGATCATGAGTCACGCCGGCAAGTATCTCAGCTACGTCCGAGGCCGGCGGGCCGGCGAGGCTCGGCTGGTCGGCAACAGGTCTATCGGCATAGGAGGCCATATAAACCCCGCTGATGACATGCCCTTGTTCAACGCGGATTTCTACGAGACAACCTACCTCAATGCTGTCGAACGCGAGGTGGCCGAGGAAGTTTGTGTAGAAGCGAACCACACTGACAGGATTGTTGGCCTTCTCAATGATGATTCCAACGAGGTCGGAAGCGTGCATCTCGGAGTGGTCCATCACTGGATTTTGGACTCGCCGGACGTCAGCAAGCGAGAACAGATGATCACCCAGATGGCGTTCATGACCCCTGCCGAACTGCATGAAGTCCGAGATACTTTAGAGACATGGTCACAATTGTGCCTTGAAAACCTCGGCAAGATGGCCCCATAAGATAACACTTCGCTATCTCACGGGCTAAATTTTCCCTTTGACTTGTCCTTTCTTTTCAACTATTCTCTGCCCTGAAAACTGAATGCACCCGCGAGCGCAAGAGTTCCTCGATTTCGCCGTTTCTCATTCCGCATTTATTGCGGAATCCACACGTGCCACGAGCGACGAGACACGAGAGTGTTTGGCGGGAATTGCGGGATTTTTAGCTTGACGATTAAAAGGGCGGTCTCTTAAATAAAATAGGCTGGCAATGGTGCCAGCTAAAGGTAAAAGGACTAAACAAATGTTAAAACACCTTTTGACTTTCAGCTCTTTGCTCCGCATCCCGAAATGTGGATAATCTGGCAAGGCTGAACCTTTAGGCTGGCAGGATTCAAAGCGAGAAACCCCTGTCTATGCAGGAGTCCGCTCCATTGCATATTCGGGTGTGCTATGGATCGCCTTATATGCGAATAAGAGCCGGAATAGTTTGCCAGGGTTACTCAAAACAGAGGGTTGTTTGGGCGTGTCATCAGTCGCCTTACATAAGGCGTTATAGGCCGCCACTATGTAAAATGATGACTTTTCACTCTGTAGAGAGAGCAGTAAAGACTATTCCTGTCAGCCATTATTGGATTTTCGGTCTTTCTTTCTCTACACCTTAAATCTATTCTCGGTTTACTGCTAATATTCACTTGCAAAAGAGCGGAAAAATAATTTGAGCAACGAAGACCTTGCACCAACTTACAGTGGATTGGTTAAGTGGTGATTGGTTAATTGCTAATCTTTTCCTTGCTATTGAGTATTTCTCCGCCTCAATCTGTGAAATTTGTGCTCGCATAGGCGGGCCTCCGTGGTTCTGCGAAAGACCTAATTATTTTTGATTGACAACCACACGTGGACAGAATATAAGGCTAAGGTCCAAACTGTTTCTATTAGGAGGAACACATTATGAAGCAGACAGTGTTTTACAAGATGGTTGGGTTGCTCACGCTTATGGTTTTGGTGACGCCCTTGGCACAGGCATCGGCTGGGACTGGGCGGGCCAGGAAAGGGATTACTGGAGACTGGCTCCTCAAGGGTGATTTCGACGGCCGGCAGATAACGTCTATTCTGACCCTTTCCAGGGACAAGGAGGGCGAGCTGGCCGGTCAGTGGGTCAGCTTCTTTGGAGTCGGCGAGCTGAAGGATCTCAAGTATGAAGAAAATAAACTCAGCTTCGTGCAGGTCTATCGATTCGGCGACAATGAATACAGATGGGACTTTGCGGGGACGATCAAGCGTGGCAAGCTCTCAGGGACCCTGTCGAGTCAGTGGGGCGAGTTGCAGCTCGAAGGCCAGCGTGTCAGGCCGATGCCGGCGGTGGTCGGAAGCTGGGAAATGAAGATCAAGGTGGGCGAGCGGGAATTCACCGCCACTCTGGTCGTAAAGGCCGATAAGCAGCGCAAACTCACCGCGGAGTGGCAAAGCGAATGGGGCGAGCACGAGATCACCGATGTACAGTTCAAGGCCAGAAAGCTGACGTTCAAGCGCAAGAGCAAGGTCCAAGATCGGCAGTGGGAATCGACCTTTGAGGGAACGGTCAAGGGACATACGCTTTCCGGCACCATCAAGTCTGAGCGGGGTGATATTGCAGCAGAGGGAAAACGTATTGGCGCTGCCCTTATCGGTAAGTGGGACCTCGAAATCACATCGGAACGCGGCACACGCAGACAGATACTGAAAGTCAACCCGGATTTGAGCGGCATGTACGGCTCAACTACCATTAAGAAAATCGATCTTGAAGGCGACAAAGTGACTTGGCAGATAGTGCTGCAGTTCGGTGAGCAGAAATACGAGATCAACTTCGAAGGCGAACTGGACGCCAAGAAGCTTACCGGAGAGATTACTACTTCCAGAGGCACCCGGAAGGTGACCGGCAAGAAGGTCATCCCAGCTACTAAGAAGCGTGGACAGATAATAATTATAAATATCAACTGATATGGTGAGTGGCAAGAAGCTCATGCCGGCGGCCAAGAAGGGCTAACCCACCTATGGCTAATTGGTTAATCGGTTAAATAGCGGGTTAGCGGTGAAAATGAGACGGGCTCCGCCTTTTGCGGAGCCCGTTGGTTTTTCCGGCGTGTTGGCTTGGATTAACCAGGAACTACGTTCGTCGCGCAGGGGCCTTTCTGGCCCTCTCCGATCTCGAACTCGACCTTCTGGCCTTCGTCAAGACTGGCGTAGCCGCTCGTCTTGATCTCCGAGTGATGAACGAACAAGTCATCGCCCGCGTCATCAGGGGTGATAAATCCATAGCCTTTGCTCGCGTTAAACCATTTTACTGTACCTGTACTCACTTCTGTACTCCTTCGGCCTACTAACGGCCATAAATTATGTCTCTCGAATTTTTGTCAGGAGAATATTCTTGAGAGACGCGAGAATATGCCCTATTAGCGGGGCATTATACCGTGACGATTGACCGGTGTCAAGAAAAATAAATTAAAAAATCATAACGCCCGGTTGAGCGCGAGCTTCCAATTGCTTATTTTCTCAACGCTCTTTCCTCTGCCTTGTGCGCTGCAGTCTGCCTGCCGTCAGGCGCCCCCTAATCAGCCAGCACCGCGATGTCGTCCTCGCTCAGCGCCTGGCCGTAAACGCGAATGTCGTCAATCAGGCCAAGCCAGAAAGTGTTTGGACCGAGGCCGTTTCCAGCGCCGATAAGGAGATCTCCATCTGCACTTTCCAACCCAGGTATGAATCTGCTGTCTCTGACGACCTCGATACCGTTGACGTACAAGTGCCTGTATAAGCCATCCCATGCGAGTCCGATATGGTGCCACTTGCCATCACAGATTACGCCCTGTGACACCAGAGGGTAACTGAGGCCGGCAGGCGCCCCAAGGTCGGTCATCAACTTGCCTTCTGAGACATCTGTACAAAGCCAGGTCCTACCGACTCCGGTACCGTTGTTTTGAGATATGATTACTCGGCCCGGAGCACTTGTTTTAACCCAGGCAAAGACGCTGAACTCACGACCTGCTGGATTCAAGACAAGGCCGGTACTGACATAATCGTCGATCCCGTCGAACTGGATCGCTCCGGCCACCTTACCATCGACTGGCTGCCAATGTGGCTCACCGTTGAGCGAGCCGTCGTTGTCCCCAGCACTGTCGTGGGCGATAGCGCCTTCTGTCTCGTCCAGCCGCCAGTGTGCCAGCAGACGAACGTCTTTTAGCCAGTGGCCAACAAAAGCAGCCAAATCCTGAATAGCCACCAGGCCGCCCCCCGAAGATTGCGGAGCAACATAAAGTGATGATTCATCTTGGAGCCAATAGCGACCGAGTGTGCCAAAATCTCTTAAATCCACCTTCCCGTCCCCATTAAAGTCAACGAGTTGAATGGCTGACATGTGCTCTGGCATCGGCGGGTCCACCCCGCATTGTGGGTACTCCGAAAGATCTGTCTCCTGAAAATCTACCGGCAAACCATTACCATCTGACAAGCCTACAATACCCCCTTGATTTTCAATCCCAAGCCAGGCAAGTTGTATCCTACCATCAAAGTACATCTCAACCTGAAAGGTGTTCGAGTTGTTGGGCTTAGGAATGTCCGTCCACTCAGGAATATTCTCCCAGGTCACGACTACACGGTCCGCGAATTGCTCCCAACTGACCATCCCACCTTTGCGTGGATCGAAGTCGTTGAACAAAACGGAAATACGTCTTCTGTCAAAATGAGCAGACAAAGATCTTATATTATTGTCATCTCCCTCCAAGAAGGTAATGTAACCGTTACTGCCAACATAGAAGTCAGAGAAGCTGCTACCATGAATGTATACCGTTCTTTGATCATGTAAGGTCACAAGCTTGTAGTTGTCATCACCAAGCGACAAAGGCGTACCTCCAACTGGATCGGTTGGCAATTGACTAATCTCTTGCAGCCAAGCATTGTAGCTGGTGCCATCTTCGGTAGGAGTGAACATTATCGACTTGTTCGATAGATCGGGTCTTTCACCATAAGAAAACTGCTCGGTGAAATAGTCAGGGTAGTCAGGCAGCTCTTGCACCAAAGCCGCATAATCCTGGGCTGATATGTCTGAGGTTACATTACTATATGACCTAAACAGGGGATTATAAGTATAACCGCTTTTGCTCGGCGTCACCACACCCGACCAGCCGTATGATACCGTATTGCTGTAATAGCCGCTGCTATCGGTAGTACGGCTACCACCACCATTACTGAAGGCCACGGTCACACCGCTAATCCCAGAGCCATCAGACGTCCAGACGTAGCCGGAAATACTCGCAGGCCCCATGCCACACTGCGGGGACTGCGAAAGATCTGTCTCCTGAAAATCTGCCGGCAAACCATGACCATCTGATAAACCCACAATGCCCTCCTGATCTTCAATCCCAAGCCAGGCAAGTTGTATCTTACCATCAAAGTACATCTCAACCTGAAAGGTGTTCGAGTTGCTGTGCTCAGGAATGTCCGTCCACTCAGGAATGTCCTCCCACGTCACAACCACACGGTCGGCGAATTGTTCCCAACTGACCGTCCCACCTTTGGATGGATCGAAGTCATCGAACAAAACAGAAATACGCCTTGTGTCAAAATGATCAGACAAAGATCCTATATTGCGGTCATCTCCTTCCAGGAAGGTGATGTAACCATTGCTGCCAACGTAGAAACTGGAGAAGCTGCCACCATAAATGGATACTGTCTCTTGGTCATGCAAGGTCACAAGCTCGTAGCTGTCATCACCAAGCGGCAAGGGCGTGCCACCAGCAGGATCAGTCGGCAACTGAGTAATCTCTTGCAGACAAGCATTGTAGCTGCTGCCATCTCCTATAGGGGTAAACATTATCGATTTGTTCGATAGATCCACACCAGATAAAAACTGCTCGGTGCAGTAGCCGAAGTAGTCAGGCAGCTGTTGCACTAAAGCCGCATAGTCCTGGCCTGGTATATCTGAGGTTACATTACTATATGACCTAAATAGGGGATCAAAGGTATAACCGCTTTTGCTCGGCGTTACCACACCTGACCAGCCGTATGATACCGTATTGCTGTAATAGCCGCTGTTATCGGTACTACTGCTGCCACCACCATTACTGAAGGCCATGGTCACACCGCTAATCCCAGAACCACCAGACGTCCAGACATAGCCGGAGATAGTCGGAGATTCCATCCCACATCGTGGGTACTCCGAAAGATCTGCCTCCTGAAAATCTGCCGGCAAACCATGACCATCTGATAAACCGACAATACCCTCCTGATTTTCAATCCCAAGCCAGGCAAGCTGTATCCTACCATCAAAGTACATCTCAACCTGAAAGGTATTCGAGTTGCTGTGCTCAGGAATGTCAGTCCACTCGGAAATGTCTTCCCACGTTACAACCACACGGTCCCCGAATTCTTCCCAACTGACCATCCCACCTTTGGATGGATCGAAGTCATCGAACAAAACGGAAATACGCCTTGCGTCAAAATGACTGGACAAAGATTTTATATTATTCCGGTCTCCTTCCAAAAAGGTTATGTAACCGTTACTACCAATATAGAAACTCGAGAAGCTACTACCATAAATGGATACTGTTCTTTGGTCATGTAAGGTCACAAGCTTGTAACTGTCATCACCAAGCGGCAAGGGCGTACCTCCTGCAGGATCAGTCGGCAACTGAGTAATCTCTTGCAGACAAACATTGTAGCTGGTGCCATCTCCGGTAGGAGTGAACATTATTGATTTGTTCGATAGATCAAGGCCAGAAGAAAACTGCTCGGTGAAGTAGCTCTGAAAAGGCCCATCAGATATGACTATATCCACTGCAGAGCCAATGGCAACTGATACTCCTCTCATAGGGCTCTGAGTAATTACATGGCCCGCCGGT
Organism: Planctomycetota bacterium; assembly: GCA_030641115.1. Taxonomy (GTDB): domain Bacteria; phylum Planctomycetota; class Phycisphaerae; order Sedimentisphaerales; family Anaerobacaceae; genus DAOWID01. The sequence continues at coordinate 16,172 of DAOWID010000306.1, forward strand.
ACGGTACCACTATAGATGCGGGTAATAGTCCCGACGGTTAGACCCACAGAGATAATCGCTGATTCAGCCTCCATCCAAGACAAGCCAACTACATCGGGCACTGTAACCATCTGCGTGACGACATAACCAAATGTGACCAATACCTGTCCGCCAAGGAGATCATCTTGTGTCATCAACAGCAGATTTGGCCCTTCGTTAAGTGTAGTTGAAACATTAGCCTTACTGTGGCTTATAAATTGCCCGTTATGAGTCCATACGTTAGTATCATCTTTTTTCAGGATAAGATTTGCAGGATGCAGATCATTATCCCATAGATTAAGGTCAAAAATCTCCAGCCAATTTGGGCTTGTCCGTGGGGGCACGTCAATCTCGATTGTCTGACGAGACCATCGGTCATAAAGCCGGTAGCCGTCCGAGGCCACAAGGGCGGCAATATCCCCGACCTCCTGATTTGGTATCCAGACAGGTTGTCGTGGAACAACCGCCATCGTATCGTTAGGATTCAAAGCAAAAAACCGGTTGTCCTCAGTGGCCCAGATGCAACCGTCCTTATCGCAGAATTTGAAGTGACGCAAAGCCGTACTCTGTATTGGTCCCTTCCAGATGTCACCGTTGGGACCCAGAACTACGTAGAGGTACTCCGTAGGCCGTCCGGATTGCAGATGTTGGTAAGCTATCCATGCCCTTCCCCGGTTATCCGTCAAAGAGCTACGGAACCAATAATAGTCATCTATTTCGATGTTATCAGAAAACACGGGCGTTAAAGCCATCGTATCCTTTACGAGTTGACCGTTAGCATCGCGGATCTGATAACATATTTGCTTCCTGTAATAGCCCGCCGGCGTATGCCAACGCCGCATCCACAACAACAGTATGTTATTATCGCCTATACCGCTAACAGAAGCCTGACTTAAATCAACGACGGCTCCACCCTCGGCATTGAATGATTCAAGAGTGGTCCGTGGTACAGTCAGGTGTCCTTGCCAATCTCTCACCTCAAACCATAAGGATTTCTGGCCCCCAAGACCCGTGAACCATATCCGGCTACCGATTCCATACATAAGCAAGCCGCTTGGGCCCTGGTCGTATGCACCATCCAAAGTGTTAAGGGAGATTCCCGTTGAGTCGAAACATTCCAATCCATAGCGCGAATGGTATCGATCAGCATGCTCATCACATTCATACTTCTCGTCAAGCCACAAATAAAATATGTTTTCTCCGACCTTGTGGATAGAGCCCTGAGGGAACTCGGTAAAACTGCCCTGTGAACCGTCAAAGGGATGCCCACGCACATATCTTACAATTGTCTCGTCAACCACTGGACCATTGCGGTCGGATACATTCATGAATATCCATGAATCGGGATAGGTCGAAGGCACAGTCTTTTTGGTCAGCATCCTCCAGAGCCGAAGGTCATCGTTCAAATAGCCGGTCATCGACTGTGCTAAGTTGCCATTCGGAAAGTCTAACGGCACCGAAACAGCTTCCTGCCAGCCAAAGTAGATTATTTTGCCCCACACAATATCATATTCTGCCATTTGGCCTAACGGTATGCTCTCAGGCAGTGTAACCAGCCAGCCATTTTTGACCTTCTCGATTAGAACCGGCAGGTCCATCTCACTGGCCACAATCGCGTTGGCACCGCAGGTATTAGCATAGTCAGGGTGGTGAATTCTCACAGGCACCAGTGTTGGATCGTTGGTTGCCGAATGATCGGGCAACAAAACAAAAACGTCCCTCCGATGGTCTGTGTTTACAGGCATTTGGAGCGTAACCCTGCTCGCCCAGACGCTATTATTTGTCCTGACAGCAGACACGACCATAGGCGCCGCGTTGACGACAAAGTCGTAACTCTTAGGCGCCTGATTCATGTTCCCCACTTCATCCACCCGTACCCAGAAGGTGTAGGCGCCGTTCGCCAGCTCATACGATTTGGAAGTGTCTGAAAGCCAAGCCGACCAATCAGCATCTACACCATCCAGCTTGTATTGATAGCGAAGGTTGGCAGCATCCGTGACGTCATCCTCACCAACCCATGAAAACGACACAGACGAATCTTCGCTAACTGCAGGTGCAACAGTCTGAAATGAGAGTATGGGCACGTAGTCATCGAAAGCGTGGGCAACGATTGTTTCGCCAAAATGGTTGGCATCCAAGTCATCGTAAACCAAGTGTGGCGGGCTAAAGCTGTAGTGATCCGCCGCTGGCGTAATCATCACAGATGTGGCCCCTTGGACCTCTGTAAATGAGAAGCTCCCATCCGTTGCGTTCTGCGCTAATATTTGGTGATCGCTTGTCAACCTAAGATCAACACTGCCGGGAACAGGTACGCCATCACAACGCAGGACCGTTCCGCTTATCGTGTAAGTCTGAAGAGTGTACCTGTAGCAAACATATAAGTCTGCTTCAACCGTGTCTGTTCCAAGCATACAAGACCATGTGCTGTCCGCGTTGCCGCCTACAAATGACCCATTCTCGTAGAGCTTCCATTCCCGATATTCGTAGTCTGCGCTGCCAACGCCTGCCCGGAACCACACTTCAGAACCTGCAGGCACAAGGAGTGGGTGGGGTGTCTGTCCTGTTGTGGGTATGTCAATCCAGGGACCACTATCTCCTCTTAACGAATATTGGAGCTGCAAGTCCGAAGAAATTCTTGCACATTCAACGACTGCATTTACCGTGGAGAACCCCCAGGCCTGGTCTATGATTCCGTTAGTCTTGCCTTCGGGTGGCTCAAATATAACCGTGCTAAAATCTACAAGCAGAGTTCCATTTTCGTTGTTGAGCAGGTACTCGTGGCCATCAGCAGCGTTACTTGCGACAATCCTGTCGGCAGTTATGCTTGTATCTCCATACACTTTCACGGTGCCACCGCCACGAATACAAATACCATCCACCATTATTCCTGCGCCGTCACCAGCGGGGTCCGAATCATCTTCAACACCGCTAACATCTATCGTACAATCCCGCACGATGGCGCAACCCGGAAAATTACCACCGTGGTTTATATCTGAGTAACCGCTCAGAATCCCGCAAACTCGCATGGGCGCCGTCTTACCGACCTCATATATGGTCTTCAACTCCAGGTCAATCTGGCTGTCGAATATTTGCACGTATTCGCCTGCGTTCAACCTCAGTGCTATCCCTATCCACCCGTAACCCGGCGCCCCCGCATAACTGCCGTTCTCCGTGACAGTGCTTATGTTTACTCGTTCGATCCTGCCTGAGGCACAGGCGTTGATCCCGGTGGGACCCTCGAATGGATCGTACCAGCGAAGGATTAATGTACAATCTGAAATCGACGAGGCCGTCTCGTCCCTCCTGCGCCGATCACCAAATGATATACAAGACCAAAAATATGCTGAAACTTTACAGTCTCTTACGACAAGGTCCCCCAGGCCTTGCACGGCAGGCCCATGCCCACATATCACCTCACAATTCACCAATTCGCCTCTTCTCAATTCAGCACCTTCCATCTTCGGTTCGAATCGGACCCCGTTTTGAACCCAACCAAAGTTGGGATCTTCGGGATACTTGTTGAAATTCCGTACCGTCAAGCCATTTATTACATTATCGCCATCGCAATGTACGCCGGCCCAGAGAATCCGCCCCGTGGGACTCTTTTCGTTTTTTTTGTGGTAACCGCTGTAATGTTTAATTACGATCTGTTCCCGAGGCCCGCCCTTTCCAAGCAAGTCACAATGAGCGGGCAAATTGTTGTACCCGTCATAGTTGCTGTTTAGCCACTCCTGGTATGTCCCAGGATAGACTTCAATGCAGCCCAATCTGTCAGGCGCGAGCAGAGGGTCCTTCTGATTCATAGCCACTATGGCTTCATTAATCGTACTATAATCATGATTTGGACCCTGTCCCACAGACAGCCGGTAAGTATAAATTCTTTCCGCCCGCACTATACCGGCAGTAAGTGAAACCACCATAATGATCAGCAGTAACGGTCGTTTGTTTCTCAATATTATCCCTCTCCTGTAGTCTTGGATAAATCGCCCTCTTGTTCTACCGTTATCAATTAACTACAAACGGAAATCGCCCCCCTCTTAGATTCTGTGCTTGCCTACCATAACTTTTTAGGATTTGACTTTATCTCCTTCCTTCAACGGCCTGATATGAGCTATCAGCACAGATGTAGAAACTTCATCCAGGAAGCTCAGGCTTGCAGGTATAGTTTTGCAGCTCTTATCGCAACTACATCATATCCAGGATTTGCAGAAACCGACAAAAAATCAAAGAGCAAACCTATCCTACCTTCCGTTTTTGTATCATATTCCGCGCTTAACTGCAAGAGAAATCCTCCGCAAAAAGCCAGCTTGCGCGTAACTATTTTCCTGTGTTTTGCACGGCCACAGCAGGAAAAATCGCGTTTCTTTTCCCAAGAATTTGTCATTATTACAACTCTTTAGATCTGTGGTTTCAATCAAATCCGCAGATACCTGCGCACAAAAATACAAAAAATCACACTTTACGACATACCAATCACGGACTACGACGTACACTACCCGAACCGGAACTTCTGTCGAGCTTTGTTCAGCCATCAATAGCTGCCATGGAAGTCGCCATCATAGTCGAGTCGCGCATCCCGAGTAAGGTCGATTACCCGGTGGTAGCCGGCAGAACCGTCTTTGCGGGTTGCGGTTCCAGCATCATAGCAGCGGGCAATTGCCCACGCCCCGTTTCGTTTCTTGCCTGCGTGATTGTGGCCGTAAAGAATAGCATCAACGTTCCCACACTTCCTGAGCGTCTTGCCAAGGTCATCGTAACCGATGTGCAAATCGCTGAGGTGAATTATCTTTTTCATTTTCGTTCTCCCTAACCGGACCACAGAATAGCGGAAAAGAAAGCAAAAGTCAAAAGGAAAAAGGCAAAAAAGGCTCAAATTATTATGGCACCAAGCAGGAGAAGTGCACAAGGCAAAAGGCACAGGTTAGTAAATTGGTTAATTGGTTGATTGGTTAATTGGATATGATCGACTCACTAATCACCATTCACTACTCACTGACAAATTGCCTCGGTCAATTTGTCATAGTTCTTATTTAGCCATTCGGCTTTACGCCGAATCATTTTCAAGAAATCCAGGCCGGAGAGATGACCGAAAAAGCCAGTAGCCGCCACCGGCAGCACAGCCTCCGCTATCATCGTCTCAATCATCAAGTAGGTCAGTGAACGGAGTCTGTTCTTGCTTAGCTTGATACCTTTTTTGACGGGACTTACAGGGTTATCCTGTTTATCCTGTCTAATTCCTTCGCGGTAACCATTTAAGAACTGAATAAGCTTAGCCTCGTCGAAGTAATCCGGCCAATCGGCCGGATCGGGACGGCCACCAACAATAGAAAACTGCAGCATCCCGTTAGCCAAATCGGTAGCTGTCGGTGCAATCCTGATCGAATCAAAGTCCAGGACGGCAACGATTTTATGTTTGGCGAAAAGCATATTACCCGGATGCCAATCCCCGTGTACAACCTGCTCATCCCACGAGTCGAATCCAAGCCGATTCACGCGAATGCTCGATTCGTTATAAAGGGACAGCAGCGCCTCGGCAACAACTTGAAATTTCTTGTGGGACCCTCTCCTTTTTTTGTCAGCTCCGACCGTCTTGAGATGCTTACGGACGGTTGTCGAATCGTGGAAGCTGTCGCGTAACGTCCCTCTACCAGAAGAGCTTCGGCTCACGCCGTTCGGATGCGGCGCAAAGTCAGCTAATAGATGGTGAAACTTTGCCAATTGTCGGCCGGTGTCGGCGGTAGCTTCGGGCGAACCATCGTAGCGAACACCCTCCACAAACTTGAAGAACTCGTAGATGTGATTATTCAATTGCAGAACGGTACCATTCTCGTCGCGGGTGGTCACGAGGGTGGCCACCGGAAAGGACTTGTTCGCCAGATGAGCCTGGACAGCGTGTGCAAAGCCGACCCGGCGGAGGTCATCTCTACCTTTAGGCCGGCGTTTCAGCAGGAATTTACCGTGCTCGGATGTAATCACCATTTTCGGCACGCGCCTGCTGCCGGCAGACAAAGCCTTTACCTCGTGAATTACACCGACGTCGTAATGGCTCAGAACGCGAGCGAGCTCTCCCGAAGAAAAATGTGCTCCACCTCTTGGCATAAACTGGTATCTTGTCCTTCGTGATCCGGGCCCCGTGGTCCGATTCACGAGTCACGGCTCACGGTTCAAGTAGAAGGCTTCTGCAAAATTGCAGGTTAGGCATACTTTGACAAGAAAAAATCGTTTTTTGATTTTTTCTTGTTAAACAGTAAGTTGTTCTTTAACAAATAGTTAAGCGATTATTTAAGAAAATCAATCCGC
>DAOWID010000124.1 GCA_030641115.1 Planctomycetota bacterium
AGGGCGGTAAGATCGCGTCCTATTTAGCCTATAACACTGGCTGAACTGATGTCTGAACTTGGGGTAGCGGTAAAAATGGCACTTTCAACTCGATTCGGTCTTTGAATTCGAGCAGAAAATGCTTACAACGCAAATGGCTCGAGAAGTATAGCAATTGTACTGTCAACTGTGGCCCTTGCAGTCGGTGGCTGCGGGTCACTAAAACTTCGCTCGCAGCAAGACAACCAGGTCGGCGTTCCCAAGAATTTCTTTGACAGAACGATAGTCTACACGCTGGATAGTGAGGCAAAAGACTACATGATGAAATTGGAAAGCCTTCTGGGTCAAATTAAGCAAATACAAGCACCTCTTTCAGACGAGCTTGCGGTGCCGCTTTATAGAGATACCGACGTTGACAGAAATCACCATATTACCCAGGTGGAGGCTAAGGCTTTCTATCAGGATTATGTCTTGAAGTTTGAAGACTCCCTCGGGCCAGTGGCCTCCAAATAAGCACCTGACCTGAGGTTGTCATTCCGAGCGAAGCGAATCCACGAAAGGCAACACGCCCGCGCCAAAGCGAATCGATGGGCTGGCACGCGCAGCGTAGCAGGATGAGCTTCAACCGATCCTGTCTATCTACGCGATTTAGCACAATTTGTGCGCCTGTCACCAGCGGCACTAACAAATCCGATATTGTTATCCTTTTTTACCACATGGGAGATTCTACAGAAACAATTAGAATCCTTGGTGACATTAGTGACAAGGTTCCAAAGATCCAACAGCCACATCGGAACCTTCTTTCACTGCGACGCCATAATATAACCATGCTCGCTCCGATCCCTTTCTGTTGCCGTCTGACATCGCGGAAGCTTCTGATAACCTCTTTGCCGAAGTTGGTGTTATTCATCGGCCTGTAGCCGTTATCGAGGCACCACTGCACATAGGCCTGATAGACCTCGTTGCATGGCAGGCCTTCGTACTGGTAGCCGGCTACGTAATTGTCCAAAAGAAACGCCCTGGCGGGATTGACGTCCGTGCGGTACTGCTGGATTGCAGCTTTGCACTTAGCGCAGTGCAGGTAGAGTTTTATCCAGCATTTCATCTCGGCATCGAACAGCTTGATATATCGGCCGGCCTCGTACCGGTAGAACTCATCTCGCCAGTGTCGCAGCGTATAGTGACCCTGGCCAAGGCCCAGCTTGACCGCAAGCGGGCAGCCCTTTCAAGGTGGTTCCATAAGTTGTTTTTTTATAAGTTCTTATGGCGATTTTTATGTCAAGTGGAAAACTTTGTGAAACGATGCCTATGCTCCTTAACAAGTGTTTTCAGGCTCCAATCGCGGCATTTGCCATCAATCCCGATGGCTGCCCTCATTTGTCACCTTGAAAGGGCTGACCGCAAGCGGGTTAAGCTCCGCATCCGCCGACCCGACCTGTTGGTCCTGCTCGACTGCGGCTTCGACGGTGAGCTCAGCCGAACCGCTCGCCGAAGTCTGCTCAGCCGTCGGGTCCCAGATACAGTAGACCGTCAAGAAGCACTCCGCCAGATGGTCTGCGCCCGTATTGAATTCGCACGCCGTATTCCGCATCTTGCTTCTAACCTTGAGTGCCGAGGCGACCGTCATTCCTTCGCGGAGTTTATCCTTGAGCCAAGCGAAGGGCTCAAGGACAGGTCTGCGCAGACCATACCCTTTGTCATTCTGAGCGGAAAAAGCCTTCAGCCCTGAGCGAAGTCGAAGGGGAAGAATCTGGCCAGCAAACAAGATTTAGGTTACGCAACGGTGGCATTCACTCATTCACGCTTTCATCTCTGCAACGATTTGCCGGGTCGCAGGTGATTGGCTTTGATGGGCCTGTTTGAATGCCGAGGCTTGAGCTTCGTCCTGCTTCTTGAAAAGCTCATTGCCGGTAATTATCTCCTGCAAAGCCTTTGATTTGGTCCTGGCCTGTCCTAAGAACCTGACGGCTCTTGTGCCATAGACGCCGCCCAGCAAAGCACAGATGCCGATGCCAAGCTCCAGCATGGAATCCGCCACCTGCCACGTATCCGGCCTCTCCACAGATTCAATCAGGGCCGTCCGGGCAAGTTGCCAATTTGACTGGCCAAGTAAGTCTTCCGCAGTCTCAGCCTGCGGAAATTCTTTCGGCAGACCGTAGTAAGAACTAAACGCCCTGCTCTGCAGCTCACCAAACTGTGTCAAGGCCTGCAGTTTTTCCGAGGCGTCCTCCGCCCTTGCCGTCTCAGCCGTTATTACTGCGGTGCGGTTGTGCAACCAGGCGTTCTGCTTTTGTGTCTCGCCCGGTGCAAAACGCAGACTGTCACAACCAGCCGAAACGGTGCACGTTACGATTAGTGTCGCAAGAACCTTGTTCACGACAGTCCTCCTTTCATATTACGCTAATAGGCCCCCTCAGCTATATCCGCTTCAGGAGTACGGCTTTCAAGTGCCCTCAAGCGATATTCGTAAGAGATACTCTTTGCGGACAGCGTCTCGATCTTCTGTTCAAAACGCCTCTGGGATTGAAGCAGCATAGTGACATCGTGCTGCAGCAGATCAAGCTGTCTTTGCAGATTGACCCAACTGCCTATTATTAGGCCTGCCAACGCCACCAACTGAACGAGCACAGACGCATTTATCTGTCGATTAAACTGCCACGTTTTGGAATTTGCTTCTGCCATCTGTTACGCTGCCTGCAAACTTATGTGACGGCTGACTCTGTGAAAGGCGTTGGCGCCTACGATTCTGCTGCATTCGCCTTTCTATATCTCTCATGACAGCCGGCAGAACCCGACCTAATCGCACAGGTTCTCTACGGCTCCGCATAAAATACGTTTCTGTCCCCTACTCTACACATTAGCACGTATGTTCCAGCCGACAGCGTCCCCTGGCTAAGAAACGATTCAGCCAGGTTCACTGCCTTTGCTTCTTGGCCTAACTCAACCGGCAGTGAGCCAGGATCGCCTATCTCCACGGCACGAACGTTATAGACGTTGTACGATGAATTGCTCTTGACCTTAACAGCCCAGGCCGTCGCCCTGGCACCCGGTGAGGCGACAACAGATGTCTCGTGTCTTTCTTGCGGGCCTTTGCGAGCAAGCCTTTCAAGTTCCTGTTGGCTATCTGTAAGACTCATATCTATCAGGTCCTCTGTCGAACAACTTTCAGATTCGTACATTGCTTTTCAAAATCCATCTGCACCCGCTCGACCCAGACCTTGCTGCGGTTGTCACTCTTGCAGCTAAGCATATCCCTGCTTTCAGGACTCGATGTCACCCTGTCTCCAAGCCTGTAATCGAAGACAAGGCACGGCGTCTGCACTTCGACAGTTTCGATAGTTGCGTGCGACACCGCCGCTCTCTGACGAACGAATTCATACAGAGCGGTTAAATCGTCAACCTCATCCGGCTCCCCGAGTGTATCATCGTAAACATTTGCAAAGATGCTCTGGCCTGAAACCTTGCGATACTTGAACTGCCGGGGCAATGTAATTACACGCTCAACTACGGGAATGATTGAATTAACCGGACCGTCAGCAACCACACAACTCAGCCTCTCATCGCTGATTACCGACGCGGTTATCCTGAATTTCAGCACTCCTTTCAAAGCCGCAACCCAGGTGTCAACATCGAGCTGATCACTGCTCAGCCACACTCCGCACTCGTCGAGCAAGTTGTTAAAAGCTTGAAGGTACTGCCACCAATGCAAGCCGTCATCGTATGATACCTGCAGATAATAGCCCAGCGACTTGCCCTGCTTGCCGGTGGTCAAAGCCGGCCAAAACCGCCTTCGGCGACGAGCAAAATTACTGCTCTGGAAGATCTTTGAGAAGTCAAACGCATCTGCCTGATTATACGGTGAGCCACTGTAGTCACCTGCTTCGTTGAGGCACCATTTGCGGTACACATCCTTTACCTTATAGAACTCAGGATTAGTCGAAGGTGAGAACTTCTCATACTCCGTGTCCTCACCGCTCCCGTCCCATGCCTTTACCAATTCAAAGGTCGCTTCATAAACCTTAAAGTCACCCTGCCCAATATACTTGTGTGTTATAGGCCAGAAATTCCTGGTGCTCGAGAGCTTTGCAATATTTGTCCTTGATATGCTCAACTGCTCTTTATGTCTCTGGTAGTTCAGTTCAACCGCCCTACCTGTGCCGCTGCTGTAGAAGACAATTGCCTGCCCTGGACCTATCTCCACCAGCCGAGGGACAAACTTAAACCTTAGACCTATCCTCTCACAGCACCGCCGCAGGGCCGTGAGCAGATCCAACCCGGTGACATCGAGGTCGCGGACCTTCTGATTCTCTGTCAAGGCTCGCAATTGTTCAAGGCCGGGCCGATGCAATTGGCCATCCATCAGATACTCACTCAGCAGATAATCAATTACCTCCGCATAGCTCCAGAACTTGCCGCCCGATGACTCAGCGCAAAAGCCCGTATAACTCTTGCCACCGACCTGGATTGGGTCAACGCTGGCATTAGCCTGACCATCGGGATTGAACACGGCATCGAGACCGTCCAGGAACATGGTACAGCTTCCGGCCTCCGCCAACCGCTGACCGTAAACCGTAATCCGTCTCAGGTTCGCGCTGAAATCCTTCGCTATGATTTCGACACCTTCACCATCGGGACCCAGCTTTGTCTCGATGTTCTCTATTTGACCCTCAAAAATGGAAAGGCTAAAGGCCGCTGCTCCAGGCGGGATGCCGTTATACATCTGCCGAACAAAGACCGATTTGCCCATAGCAAATACCGTCCCGATCTCCTCAGCGCCAGTTAAGCTGGCCTCCGGACACGCAGCAGGG
>DAOWID010000338.1 GCA_030641115.1 Planctomycetota bacterium
CACACCGCCCGTCAAGTGATGGGAGTTGGGAGTGCCCGAAGTCAGGTTGCCAACCCTTCGGGGGGGCGCCTGCCGACGGTAAGCCCGATGACTGGCACTAAGTCGTAACAAGGTAGCCGTAGGGGAACCTGCGGCTGGATCACCTCCTTTCTAGGGATATACTAGAACCCGGCCCTCGAGACCGGTGTATGTCAGGCCTTTCGCTGCCGGCTTAACTGTTCTTGATTGAAAAAGCCCCGTCTTCAGACGGGGCTTTTTAATTGACTTTCCTGCGAATTTAGATTAAACAAAGGCAATGTGTGAATCTCCATAAAACAAAGGGCAATGCAATATTATTCCTATGATTGATATAGAAAAAATCAAACCAGAGATTGAACGGGTATGCCGACGCCTGCCGGTCAAACGGCTGGGCCTGTTTGGCTCTGCTTTGAGCCAGAATTTCTCTCAAAGCAGCGACGTTGACGTTTTGGTGATTTTTGATTCGGGCGAAAATATCGACCTGTTCGATAAGTATTTCGAATTAAAAGAGCAATTGGAAGAAATATTTAAACGAGAGGTTGACCTGGTTGTCGATAAAAAATTTAAGAACCCTGTCTTAAGAGAATCCATTGACAGGACAAGGATGGTCATTTATGAACGATGAAGCAAGAAAGAACCTAATCGATGTCCTTCAGGCAGTCGAGGAGATACAAGATTTTGTTCGCGGAATGGATTTCAAGGCATATCAAAACAATCCCGTTACCAAAAGAGCCGTCGAAAGGGACTTTGAAATCATTGGAGAAGCTCTTAACAGGATTAAGAATACGGATTACGAATTACTGGGGAAGATCTCCGAGCATCACCGCATCATAGGATTCAGAAACATCTTAATTCATGGCTACGATATTGTTGATGAGGCCGTTGTATGGCAGGCCGTTACAAACCACCTGCCGATTTTAGTCGGAGAGATAAAAGAAATACTGAGCGACTGACAAAATAATCCTGAGGTCGATATGACGTGCTTTTCTCAGTTGGCAGCCCGGCGAAGGACAAGAATTGAATACCGTAATGGTGGTTTTATAAAACAAAGCCACAGGAGCAACTTTAGTCGATCAGCCGGAAAAAACAGTGCTCGAATACCGCGTTAATGCGCTAAATAAATCAGGCGAAGGCCAGACGAGTAATGCGGTAATGGCGGTTTTATGGAAAATGAAATCTCGATAAAAACAGATAACATGGACATACCAATTGCATCTACAGTAAGCATAAGAGAATCTGGATTTGATGAGTATTGGCTGCAAGATCAGATATACGAAAACCCTTCCTGCCTTGGACTTGGTGATTTGGAATCAGTTGCAAAAGAAAAACAGCAGTCATCTGGTGGAAGGCTTGACATCCTACTAAAGAATCCGGAAGACGACTCAATGTATGAAGTCGAGGTCATGCTCGCGGAAACAGACGAGTCTCATATTATCAGAACGATAGAATATTGGGATAATGAAAAACGAAAATGGCCACAACGTCAACACTATGCTGTTTTAGTAGCTGAAAGCATTACCCGAAAATTCTTTAATGTTATACACCTTTTTAGCCATTCGATACCGATTATTGCAATTCAGGTCAATATTATTGAGTCAAACAATCAGAAAGCACTTCACTTCTCAAAGATACTTGACACCTACGAAGAGCCAGAAGATGGCCCCGAAGAACCACATGATGAAGCATACTGGAGGAAAAAATCTACCTGGACACTTAACGCAGCAAATGAACTACTTGCATTAGTTGGTGAGATATTTGAATCGCCATCATTAAGGTACCTAAAAAGCTACATAGCTATCAACGTATTCGGCAATAACTATTTCTCGTTCCGTAAGCGGAGTGCCAACAAATCACTCCTTGGTTTTCGTGTATCAGACGATCACGTAGATGAAGTATCAAAGCTGTTAGATGAACAAAGTATTTCTTTCGTTCAAAAGCAAAATCGAATCAAATTTACAGTTGACAAAGACTTCATAAAAAAACATTCAGATTTGTTAAGGCAAATTGCAAAATTTGTTAAAGAAACACAGAAGAAGTAATTACATTGAGGCGTTGGGGCTTTTTCATTTGGAATATTGGCGAAAAGGTACAAAGGCGTTAAAAAGCCTGCAAGGTGAATTTGGAGGCCAAGATCGGCAGTAAGTCAGGCCTTTCGCTGCCGGCTTAACTGTTCTTGATTGAAAAAGCCCTGTCTTCGGACGGGGCTTTTTTGATTGACTTCTTCGCCAAGGCGGTTTACTTCATAACAACAATCATGTTACGGTGCTGCTGTCTGGAAAACCATGAGGAATACCATGAAATGATAAGTCAATCTCCTGATACCGCCCCTCAAGCAGAAAGAGTGCAGATCGAACTGATTCGCCAATCAAGCGTTTCCACGAGAGTTTCGAGAGTCCGGTCGCTTTCTCAGACTACCATGTATCTTTCACGAAGGGCTATTCAACGTGCAAACCCCTCTCTGAGTGAACGAGGAGTGGATTTGGCGTTCGTCGCAAATCACTACGGAGAAGAACTTGCCGAGTGTCTTCGATTGTACCTAAGGTGTGAATAGCTGTGAACAAGAAGCCTGACATAATCGTTGCATTGGATATGGTGATCGGGTGTTTTGAGCAACTTTCAATAGCGTACTACATAGGAGGGTCTGTGGCAAGTTCAGCCTATGGCATAGCCCGGGCCACTATGGATGTTGATTTGGTTGCGAACGTTGAAATTCACCACGTCAATCGTTTAGTGAAATATCTTGAAAAAGACTACTACATCGATGCTGAGATGATCAGAGATGCAATTCATACAACCGCTTCATTCAATCTGATTCATCTTGAGACTATGATCAAAATCGATGTTTTCATTGCAAAGAATCAGCCGTATGATTCCGAAGCATTGGCCAGACGTCATCCCGACACTTTAGATGAAGAGAATTCTCGCACGTTCTATCTGTCTTCGCCGGAGGACGTTATACTCAGCAAGCTGCAATGGTATCACAGAGGCGGCGGAGTATCACAACAGCAGTTGAAAGATGTCCTGGGCGTTTTGAAAATTCAGGGCGACAAGCTGGATTTGGAATATCTCAAATACTGGGCATCCAGGCTGAATCTGTCTGATTTGTTGAATCGGTCGTTCGATGATGCCGGCATGAGAGAGAGTACCTAACAAGCAAGAGGAAAGAAGTCGAATCTGGTTTCCTCAAAACTTGAACGACCGGACAGCGGAGGTTAGGATACTGCTATGAGCACAACGAAAGAGAACGGTGACAGAATCACGGAAAACCCACAGCAGGCGCACCAGATCCAGGCGGCGATAGACTACGGGATCGACCTTCAAATGCTGGTTGACAACGCCAAACGGACTCCCGCCGAGCGAATCCGGCGCCATCAAATCGCACTTAATACTGCGGAAAAACTTCGTAAAGCAGATCATAAATGAGCAGCGATAGGTTCACACTATTTGCCCGCCTTGCCGGCTGGTTCCAGAATTCCCAATCGCCAGGGGATTTGGCCGTAGTTTTTCCCGGCGCGGTCGCGGTTTAGAACGCCCTGGAAGAGGAAACGCAAATTTTCGGGGTCGGCCTCCAATTTCTCGTCATACCCTGCCCGCAGCAGTTCGCCGTGGCTGATTACGTCGGTCCATCGTTGGCTCCCGTGCTCGACGTTCAACATTGAGGCAAACGCCTTGTCCTTATCCCCGGCCAAGGGGACCCACCGGCCATCCAGCCGATCGGCCAGATACGCCTTGTAGTACCGCCAGCCGTGCCCGTTTTGTGCCTCAATCAACGTCAGGTATTTGTTCATACCCTTGAGCCGATACGTGTGGCTCGCCTCGAACACGTCCGCTTGAAGCGCAACGACAGGGATCGACCATCCCCCCGGGAACCGCTCCAACGAAGTCTCGGCCCGCCACATCTTCCCATTCAAAGAAGTAAAGAAAAGGTGCGCCTTGCTATCGTCACAGATCACCCAGAAGTCCAGCCACCCCTTTATATTGGCCGGCTTCTTTTCGTACAGCGGTGTCAGCTTGCTCCACGAATCCGGTGACGCAATGTCCGCCGTCGACGAGAAGGCCGGGCCATACTTCGAACCCCACGACTCATCCGACGCCTGGCATAACATGTACCACTTCTTATGTGGCGTGAAGTAAAAGACCTGCGGCGCACAGAAATACCCCGGATGGCACTTCAAAACCTGCTGCTCGGCCGTCTTGGCTTCACTCCACTTCTTAAATGTGAGGTACACGACGGCGTGACTCCGCTCGACCCCGCGAACCGTGCAGAACAGATGCCACCTGCCCCTGTACCGCACTACCGAGGGGTCTTTGACGGAAATCCACTTTTCGCCATCGACCTCTTGCGGATACAGCACGGCTTGACTCGCAGCCCACCTGAAACTACCTGTCAACAGGTTGTCTTCAGGCGCTGCGCCCGATGCCGTGCGTTGCCCGGCGTACAGCGTTGAACAAAGCAGCACAAGAACGATGACTATCGTAGTGCGCACCATATTTCTGACCTCCTTTATTAACCACTGGTTGTTTGCCGTATTATTACCCCTGCCCAGCCGGACGACAAGCTGATTTTTTTGTTGCCCCGACGGCAGCGGCTCTGCTACGATTCTCTCGGTGGCCCATTAAAAGAAACGCTATCTTCTAAAGGAGCAATGGTATGAAACGGATTTTCGCACTTCTGGGCATAGTTCTGGCGTTGGTGGTAAGCGGTTGTGCCGGCCTGCAGAATACATCAGCCGGGGCCGGCAGGACGCTGGATATCTATTTTCTCGATATGATGGGAGGCGCTTCGACACTTATCGTTACGCCTTTGGGCGAATCGGTCCTTATCGACACCGGCTCGCTGGAGCCCAAGCACCGCGACGCCGAGAGGATGTATAAGGCATGCATGGACGCCGACCTGACGCAAATCGACTATCTGGTCACTACGCACTTCGACACGGACCACTACGGAGGCATACTGGAGATGTCCAAACGTATTCCAATCAAGCACTTTATCGACAACGATACCCCCCCGAAAGACGTTAGGAAACGTCAATCCTTCAAAAAGCTCAACCCGCTGTACAAGCAGGCCACTAAACGAAGAACAAAGCTCCTTCGCGCAGGTGAAGATATCCCGCTCAAAAACGACCCGACCGGAAAGATCGCTGCGATAAGGCTCCATTGTGTGGCGTCTCAAAAGCGCCTCGAAGCCTTCGCCGGCGATATCGACGCCCCAGTCGAAGGCTTCGAGATGGCAAAGCCGGACACATCGAACAACGCCCACAGCATTGCGCTGGTCCTGACCTACGGCGACTTCAAATTCTTCGCCGGCGGAGACATCACCCTCAACGTAGAGCACCACCTCGCACATCCCGTCAACCGCATTGGAAAGGTCGATCTCTACCAGGTAACGCACCACGGCCTCGACCGAAGCAACAACACGATCCTGCTAAAGGCCCTGAGCCCCACCGTAGCGGTAGCAATGAACGGACCAAGAAAGGGTATCCAGCCCAGAACCTTCGCCGCCCTAAACGCCCTGCCAAGCCTAAAAGCAATCTACCAAATCCACTACAACACCCAATACGGCGAAAAAGGCAACCCACCCCCACAATTCATCGCCAACAAAGACAACCCCACAAAAGGCCAATACATAAAAGCCGCCGTAAACCCGAAACAAGGCAGCTTCACCGTCCAAATCGGCCCAGACGGGAAGAAACGAAGGTTTACAATCCAGTGACGGATTGGTCTGGCCCAAAGGACTTGCCGGGGCGTTTTTCTCTTGAATAGACGAGCCTGGCGGACTACAATTAAGACTATGGCAGAGACAGGCCTAAAAGACACTATAAGAGCAATCGCCACGGAGTTCCAGGTCGCCGCGGTCTGGATGTTCGGCTCGGCTCTTGAGGATGAGCAGGCCGCAACCGATATCGACTTGGCCGTGGAGGGCCTTGCACCCGAGAGATTCTTCGATTTCTACGGTCGGTTGTTCTTCGAGCTTCCGAAACCCGTTGATCTGGTCGACCTATCCCAGAATCCGCCCATCGCCGCAATCATACGCGAAAAAGGAGTCCGCATCTATGAGCGCCGAGAGTGACTACGTATCTTCCGAGGCCGCCAACGTCCACCGCTCAGCGAAGATGATCGAAGAACTCCTCGCCAAAGATGCCCTTACGCAATATGAGGTCATCGCACTTGGAAAACTCCTCCAGGATGTCTATACGGGCCTGGAGCGCATCCTGCGGACCCTCTGCGAAAGCAAGGGAATCAAAGCCAAGAAGACCGAGAGCTGGCACAAAGACCTCTTGCTCGCGGCCAAAGAGGCGTCGCTGATCACGCCGCCTCAATTCGAGGCATTCCGGAACCTTCTGCTATTCAGACACATGCAAATACATGGTTACGGCTTCATGCTCGACGAAAAACGCCTCCGACAACTCGGAAAACCTGTTCCCACCCTCTGCCGAGACTTCCTTGCAAAACTCACGTGACCTGGACGCATACCAACACAACGACCGTCACCATCCAAATCGGCCCCGAGGGAGATAAGCGAACATACCCAATCCAACCGTAGGGTAGATATGTAGAAAAACACGACGATTAGCCCCGGTCCGCCTGCGGCGGATGACCGGGGCCAATACCGCACCGCCACCCATCCCCGCCCATCGCCGCAATCCCACGCGAAAAAGGAGTTCCCATCTATGAGCCCCGAGAGTGATTACATATCTTCCGAGTCCGCCAACATCCGCCGCACCGCCGGCGGCAGCCTCGCAGCTTGGGGATCGCTTTTCAATTCGGATATCCATCTAAACCACGCAGGATGGGCTCTGCACACCGAAACAACCTAACCAGGGACAACTTCCGGTGTTACCATCCAATTGATCTCCCAATGATTGCCCGACGGTTGTTCGAGGCAGCCTATGGCGACTGGTTTGAATGCTATGGGGTAGCCGCAATCTGAATCCGTCAAAAGCAGCGAGGCTAATCTGCCTACGAACGGCAGATGGCCGACGATCATAACGTCCTGCTCGGCCGACTCAATTTCCTCCCTGATGGGCGTAACGTCGTCATTTGGGGCCAGTCCGGTGTGAGCGGCGATCTCTTCTCTAACGGTAACAGCTTCGCCTAATATCTCGGCCGTCTGCTCAGCGCGTCTCTTGCCGCTGTGCCGGATGTAATCGACGGATATATTCAGAGGTTTGAGAAAATCGGCGACCTTTTTGACCTCTCGCAGCCCTTCTTCGGTCAACCCGCGCTGCGGGTCAACATCGCTCGAAGCGGCCTTTCCGTGCCGGACAAGATACAATCTCATTTTACCACCTCCCTTTCTCATAGTCCATGCACACCATTATAACAAGTCTCCCTCGCTTGGCAATCGCCTCTAATATGTCGTTGGTAGGGTTGTCTGTATTTGGAATACGCGGCTTGGAAATAGGCATTGGGGGCCAGGAGGTTGTAGGATGGTTAGTGTGAGAAGTTCAAACCTGTGGCGCGGAATCACTATACTCTTGGTTATCTCCTGTTGTGGTATGGTGGCTTTTTCTGCAATATCGGCAAATTACTCCGTATCTACTTATGAATGCCCCACTGTCGTGTAGGTGATTTCCCTTGACACCGGCACATACCGGATATATACTAATGTTTGACTGTCGGGACATATTGCGTCAGGAGCTTAACCGTGTGGGGCCTCCAAAAAGCGCGCCAACGGTGGTGTACGTTCCATGGGTTCACTATAGCTTAGATGAGGAGGCATGATTATGCGACTTGCGCTTCTTGTTGTAACGGTTCTGTTGGGAGTAGGTGTAGCTGGAGCGGAGATCATCATCAATGTGGATACCACGATTGATTCTCCTGTGGGCGAATTGGTTAGAATAGTCGATGGAAGGATGCCGCCCACAGTTGTCAACATCAATGCGGACGTGTACGATGTCCAAGTGCTTGGTTACAGCGTTGTTAACTGGACGGGTGGTGATCTGGGAGGATTTTCCACAGATGACAACAGTACTGCTTACATCTCAGGCGGTCGTATAACGGATGCACTGGACGATCCGCTTATTGATGTGACGGGCAATAGCACGGTCTATATCACTGGTGGAAATGTTCATTCTGTTGAGGTCTATGACAGCGGCACTGCCTACATTCAGGGCAATGGCGTTCGGTATTTGCTGGCTCTTGATGATAGCACAGTTCATGTTACTGGCGGTGAGGATTTGAGAGATATCAGCTTAGGACCGTATGGACCGCCCTCAACTTGTGAAGTCTACGTATATGGCACGAACTTCAACTACGCTTACGGGGCAATCACGGATGCTTCAGGCATTCTGACTGGAACACTCCAAAGCGGTGATTTGCTCAATGCCAATTTTGACATTGCGGCTGGAACTTCGATCATACTTGCCCCACCCAAGTATGGAGGCGCTTCAGGAACTCCGGAAGATCCATACCAGATATGGGATGCTAATGATATGCAGGCTATAGGGGCCGATCATAATAACCGGGACAAGTGCTTTAAGCTGATGGCTGATATAGATTTGGGACAGTTTGACGGAAAGGATGGTAGGCCGAACTTCAATATAATTGGGAAGTTCATCACTCATCCTTATACTGAATATCACCCTTTCACAGGTGTATTTGATGGCAATGGTCATGAGATATCAAACTTCACATATTCATCGACTCTGGAAAACGATGTTGGTATATTTGGTTATGTGTCCGGAGAAGGGGCCTTGATTAGGAATGTGGGATTAAGAGATACCCATATCACCATTGAACGGGGCTACTATACTGGGTCATTAGTTGGTCAAATAACTGATGGTGCCATAATCGGGTGTTATGCCGTGGGTGGCAGTATCGCCGGCTGGAGCGATGTAGGTGGATTGGTAGGCCGCAATTCTGGAGGGACCATCTCTCATTGTTTTGCCGATGTGGCTGTTTCCTGCGCACCTTCAGATGGGCGCGATATGGGCGGCTTATTAGGGGCGACTGTTGGAGGAGACATAACTGAGTGCTACGCGAGAGGAAACGTTAGTGCTCGCTCTGCCGCTGGAGGGCTGATTGGTCTTGTCGCGGGTGAGGGCGCGATCATTCATGATTGCTATGCGACTGGAAATGTCTCAGGATCACACGATTTATCAATAAATAACGACGGGCTGGTCGGAAAGCTTGTGCGCGGAAACATCTCAAAGAGTCATTCGTCTGGCGATGTTAGTGGATACGAGAATGTCGGCGGTTTAGTGGGGCACGTGGCTTGTTCTGATGGGTCAGTGGTTGACTGTTATTCCACGGGGAATGTCACTGGCTCAGAGAATATTGGCGGGCTTGTCGGAACCAACATTAGCCTAATCATGAACTGCTATTCGACCGGCAATGTATCCGGGACCGACACGGTTGGAGGGCTGGTGGGGCTCAATAAGAATAATCGTCTGTATTCGGGCATGATCTCAAATTCCTATTGGGATGCACAATCCAGCGATGAACCCAACATGTGCGGCTTGCAAGGCGAAAATGCAACCGGCTGTGATCCCAACTACGGCAAAACTACTGCCGAGATGATGCAGCAATCCACCTTTCAAGATTGGGACTTCATCAACGTCTGGAACATCGGAGAGAACCAGACATATCCCTACTTGAGAACCGTCCTTGCTGGAGATATCAACAAAGACGCAATAGTCAACTTCCTCGACCTGTGCATCGTAGCAGAGCAGTGGATGAACGAACCCGATTGATCCCCCAACCTCCTTGTGCCCTTCTGCTCTTGTGTGTTCTACCCCCTCTACGCTCCACGCTATACGCTGCCCGCTTTCTAAATTTTTCACTTGACATCCAACTCTTTTCCGTGTATAATGCCTATCTAACTAATAGCCACTAAATACTAAAAAAGCAGGAGGGTAAAATCATCATCACCATCAACCGCCCAAAATCCCCAAATCACCAATCCCTAATCACTAATCACCAACCCCCAATCAAACCTCCCATCCCAATGATCTTATCTGCCTATAAGGCAGCTCTACTTATGTCGAGAACCCTCTACTTATGTCGCGAATCCTCTACAACTGTCGACGATCCTTTACAAATCCACTACTTTTTATGCAAAACGAACCCAATTTCCACCGAGGCAAAAA
>DAOWID010000319.1 GCA_030641115.1 Planctomycetota bacterium
AAACAAACCCAATTTGCCAGAGGGCAAAATTGATGCAAAGTGTGTAGTTACAAAGGATTATGAAGAAAAATGCGGATAAGGGCTATGAAAAAACAAACCCAAAACAAACCCAATACAAACCCAAACAAACCCAATTTCCGAAAAGCCCAAATGACTGTAACCTTATTTATGACAAAGGATTATCAAGACCAGCCCCTCCGGAGACTTCCGGAAAGCAAACCCAATCAAACCCAATCTCAAGACGGCCAAATTTGCAATAATTACGATGCTGGCCCCCGCAATGTGTTCGACCGCCCCGGCGCAAAAGGCCACAGTGTGTTTACAGAAGCAGCATTAACGATTGGACGTCTTCGGCGAGCGTTTCGCTTTGGCCTTGGCTCTTGGCACATCCGGAACATTGGTCTTGGGCAGCCACTTTGCGAGTCTTTTCTTGACGCGGGCATACTCAGAGTCGCCAGCGAGATTGTTCCACTCCAGCGGGTCCTTATCGTGGTCGTAAAGCTCTTCGGTGCCGTCACTATAGCGGATGTAGCGCCAGCGTTCGGACCGCAGAGAATGATTATTTCGGCCGTGCGTCGTCAGGGCCGGACGTTCCCATTTTGCTTTGGCATTCTTAAGCAGTGGCAAAAGACTTCTGCCTTCAAGCTCCTCTTTCGCAGCAAGATTGCACAGATCGATAAGTGTCGGATAGATATCGAGCATGGTGACCGGCCGGGAACAACGCTCGCCGGGCCGGGTGACACCGGGCGTGACGACCATAAGGACGTTATGTGTTGCTTCTTCCCAAAGAGCAAATTTTCGCCAGTGAAGTTTTTCTCCGAGGTGCCAGCCGTGGTCACTCCAAAGCACAATGATAGTATTATCGGCATACGGACTTCCATCGAACGCATCGATTACCCGGCCAACGCAGGCATCGACAAAACTAATAGATGCGAGGTAGGCCTGTACAGCCTTGCGCCACTGCTTGTGCTCGATGACCTTTTTGTGGTCTCGTTCAGGCCTGGCCATTTTCTTGCCTATCGGGGGGACGTCATCCAAGTCATTTTCATTGACGTTCGGCAGAGTCACTTTATCCAAGGGATACATATCAAAATATTTGGGCGGCACGTACCAGGGCAAATGAGGCCGGAAGAAGCCGCAGCCGAGGAAAAAAGGTCTATCATGCTTCTTACGCAATTCTCCGATAGCCCAACTCGCGACTTTCCAGTCGCCCATTTCACTATCGGGCACGTCTACCGGCCCCCAGTCGAAATGGGCGGTTTTTGGGATGCCATTCAGCGGACGGTTCGGCGGCATTGGGTCATCGGGCTTGTTCTTCTGCTGGGATGGGAAATACTCATGCCAAGATGGCGGGTCTGGAAAGCCGCCGTGGTATATTTTGCCGCCGCCGACTGCGCGGTAGCCGTGAGCCATGAAGTGCTGCGGCAGGGTGACGGCATCCCGAAGGACGGGTGACTTTCTCCAGGGATGAGGATTATGATAGACGCCGGACGTTGAAGGCAGAATGCCCGTCATGAGGCTGGCTCGTGAAGGATTACAAGCTGGGGCTGAGCAGTGAGCGTTTGTGAAGAGCACACCCCGTTGGGCAAGACGGTCAAGATTTGGCGTTTTCACATCGGGATGTCCGCCGAGGCAGCCGATCCAGTCATTCAGATCATCAATGGCGATAAAAAGCACATTGGGCTTGTTTTTTGTTGATTTAGCCGAGAAGCCGAGATGCGGCGTGGCAAATGCCGCCGCACCGGCTGCTGTTAGCCTTAGAAAATCTCGCCGATTCATTAAACACCTCATATTTGACTTATCTATTGTTCCTTGACGATGGAAGTCTGAGCAGTCTAATAAGAAATCTATAGATGGTCAAGTCTAAGCCTTGCTCATTCACCTTGAGACATTCTTCTTAACTGTTCCTCAATCTTAGCCAGCCTGGCTTGAATCTGGTGCATAGTCAATGTTCTTGACCTGATATAGAGCGAGATGCTCAAAAAGACAGCGATCAAGAGCAGTGCTCGAAAGATTAAAACTGTAAGACTAATCCGCATCATATTTAGGTATGACGAGTTATTATCGACGTTCTTAACGTCGCACTGGATGACACCTGTGACTAAAAAGCATATTACTACCAGCAGCCAACTAAACGCCGTGACCCATTTCATGCGTCTAACACGAGCCATATCTTGTGCGATGATCTTCTGGGCTGACTTCGCGTTGACGTGAGAGTTGTTGTCCATCTGCTTGAGAAGCTCTTCTTTTATCTCATTATTCTCTGGCATTTTTTCATTTCTCCAATTCTTTTTTGAGAGCAAGTTTGGCGTAGTGGATTCGGGATTTGACGGTGCCTGAGCTGCAATTTAGCACCTCTGCTATATGTTGATATGACATTTGCTCCAGGAAACGCAACATCAGAACCTCCTTGTGCTCGGGCCGTAGCTCTTTCAAACATTGATGGACTCTGGCTGCGTCTTCCGAAGAAAAGACTTCATCATCAATGGGATTTAGAACCGCCACATCTTCGCTAAGTCTTGAGAGCTGCCGCGTTCTTCTGAGCTGCTGATACACGTTATTGCGTGCAATGCGGTAGAGCCATGCGGGAAATGCATCAGCTTTCTTGAGACTGGATATCCGCCCGATAACGGTCAGCCAAGTTTCTTGAAAGATGTCTTCTGCCATTTCGGGATTCCCCAACAAACTGCTTATGAAGTAGCGCAGGGGCCTGCCGTATCGCTCAATGAGGTCGGCGAAGGCATCCCTGTCGCCGATCTGACAGCGAAGCAGCAGCACTTGTTCTATCAGTTTGTCGCTTGGGCTCATGCGCTACCCTCTATATACATAGATGCACGACGAGCCAATGTGTTCAAGAGATTACAGATTTTGCTGGAGATTGCATGGTTAAACTTGTCGATTTACAGGATAGAAATATTGATTCCGGGCGAACCCTCAAGCCCAAATGGCGGATCTTAACCACAGCGGGCGAATTTGGCTGTGTGGAAACTTCTGCTGCCACTCGGCCAAGCAGCTTCTTTTTACGCCTCGTCTTCTCGGCTTGATTGCAGCTTGGAGGCTATAGGTTTCTGTTAGTAACTGTAATTATCCGACGGATGTATGGACTTGTCAAATACTGGCGGATGTCCGATTCGACTTGACTTCTGCGATTTTTGACTCCACAACGGGACCGATTCGTGTATCGGTTCCGCGTATCTCGTGAAGCGTCGTGCGTGGATGACTGGATCAGTTGGTGCGTCAATGCGGGGACAAAAAAATTTGAAAAAAGTGTTGCGCTTGTGTTCCGAAAGGACTAAAATGGTGATGCTCTATGGGACAGCAAGACGGGAGTTTTCCCAACAAGGACAGAAGACCACTTTAGAGAGAAACAGGGACGTCGGTCGTAACTGGTCGCGGGTAGGTTAGTGCGATGTGGGTGCTGGAAAGGAATTGTCGGTTTCGAGCGTACAATTTGAAGAGATAGTGTAGTAGTTCAGGAATTGGGATATGTGTGTGAGAAAAAGGTTTGTCGGAAGAGAATACGAATTGAAGCAGTTTGAAGAGGTGTTGCTAAACCCGCGCGGGCAAGCTGTCTTAGTCGTGGGCCAGGCAGGGATGGGAAAAACGTGGCTTGTCAACAGGATGGCCGAAGTTGCAGCAGGTCACGCGCCACCAAAATGCGGGTGGGTGCGGTATGAGGTGACGCCGAGAGACAGTGCTGATTCTACGATGGCGTTGATGATGGATAATGCGTTTGAGGCTGCGCAGCTTGAAGTGCGCTCCTTTGTCGGAACGAAACGGCGTCTGGAACAGTGGCGAGGCTTGCTGAATGTGATTAACATCGGGGACCTCGTAATGAGTCTGCGCCAAGACGCACAGCCGGATACGCGCGAGCAATTCGTCGAACGGCTCGAGTTGATTTCCAAGTGGATGCCGGCGAACAGGCGGGCGATTTTCGTGATCGATCCGGAGAAGTATATGCACGAGAGCGACGATCAGTCATGGGCGATAGTGGTGAGGCAACTGCCGGAGAAGATAAAGTTTGTATTTGCTCAACGTCCCGAGGATGTTCTGGTAGATAGTGAGGCATTTGGGGCTTTGGAGAATGTAGTACGTATTCCTGATGAAGAATTGGATGTCTTAGGCAAAGAGGATGTTCACGAGTTGCTGATTAGGTGTAGTGGCGATTTGAAGTGTGAAAGAGCAGAGTTGGACGAGGCTTTACGGCAGTATAAGGGACATCCGTATGCACTTGGAGCATCTCTTCACTTGATAGAAGCAGGAACGCCTTTAGGAGATTTACCGAGTCGGCCAGAGCCAACGAAGTTTGCAGAAGTCCAATGGAAGAGAGTGTGCAGGGCTGGCGAGGCCGCGGTCAAGTTGTTTGAGGCCTATGCGATTTTGGACATTGGGGTTCCGGATGAGATGGTAGAAGCGGTGAGTGAGTTGGGGGCTGCTAAGCGGAAGGCATTGCAGAACGATAGGTATCTTAACGGGCTACTGCGGGAGGAAGGATATGGTAAGCGAATTTATCACGCGATATTGGGAGATCATATATTGTGGCAGGTCGATGAGAGAGGTGTTGTAACCGAGACGAGTGTGAGGAGGATAGAGCAATTATTGAGGAGCGAGAACAGAGAACTGTTTGGTTGGCTGTTCGACAGGACCTTAGGTAGTGTGGAGGAGCGAATCCGGAAAGAGAGATATAGGAATCTCGTTAGAGATTACGTCTCTTTGGGGACTGTGTTTGCTGGATCCGAAGGAGGCGGTTCCGTGCAAAGGGCGTATCGGTATCAATCGATTGGAAGAGTTCTAAAGGACTTGGGGAGGATGGAGGAAGGGAGAAAACACTATCTGGAGGCTGCTGGCGAGTACAACGTGCAGGCAGCGGCTCGTCGCGATAAGTTCTGGCGCAGCGAATCCTGGTTTCAGGCAGGTTGGTGCTATGAGCACGCAGCCGAGTGGGAAAAGGCCGCTACTTGTTATCAAAAGGGCCGTGCTGAACTGAGAACCTCGCGTGTGCAATCCAAAAACCTTCTAGAAGCTGAGCTCCTCCGGTGTGAAGGGGAGTGCCTGGGAAGAAAGTTGAACGAAGAGTGTATGCGAGGCAAGAAGGCCCTGGGGGACAGAGTCAAGAACGTGCTTGTTGAGGCAGAAAACATGTTCGAGAGCGAAGTTGGGGCCGGTTGGATATGTGTGGATATTTTGGAGAAGCTTGGACAGATGTCTGCTTACTCCAGTGAAGAGAGAAGCGTGTGGGGCGATAAGGCAGAGAAACTCAAGAGGTTAATGATACTTCGGAAGCGGGATTGTACCCACGGCGCGGCGCTCTTTTTGTACAATCTTCATGACCTTTACCTTGCAGATAAACTACGGGAGGTTTTCCTGGGACATGGAATATGGGCAGAATTGAAAGCGAGCAAAGAGTTTGCACAGAATAAGGAAAGCATAGCTCGGTCAGGTGATTGGAATTATATCGTCTGTCTCGGTGGGCCAGTATCAAAGGATGGTTTATTCGATTGGAGATTTGAAGTTTTTGGAGAATGCACTAATTTTTGCCAGCTCTTACAACGGTCTGCTGGTTATTTTGGCTGCTGGCTTTCCACGTATGGAGAATCGAAAGCCATTCTGGTAGCGGGTGTGGGAAAGTATCGAACGTTCTTGGGCATTCGGGATATGATAACTGAATCGCGTCTGCATAGGATCATAGAGGAGAATAGCTCAAATAGGTTGATATGGCAGGACTACTACGAAAGTCATGATGGAGCTTGAACGCAGGACTATTGGACAAGAGGAAGGACCGCGTGAAACGTGGCACCAAGTAGAGGTTGCAGCCAGATTCACAATCATCTTCGCCTATCCGGACGTCCACCCGACTCTGTGTATTGGCCGTTCAATGCCTATGGAGTATCGAGATGAGCGGGTTTAGCTCGGTCGCCCAACCTGAGGGGGTCAGAGCGAGAGAGGGTGAAATGAATGGAGCAGAGAACCGGTGTGTCTGTGCGGATAAGCCTACGTTCGGATTATGTCGGTGATTTTCATGGGTGGAGGCGTTATGTGGTGGCCGAGGGCGGAGAAATCTATTATTGATTATTTTGTACCACTTTGGTGGTAGTCCGAAAGTGGCATTTCACCGGTGAGGTCCTAAAAAAGGTCTGTTCTGTGGTGAAATTCCTGCTTTCTCCAAATTTATTACTTGACATTTAGCGCGTATATGTTACAAGAGAAGGGCCTAACATAACGGTAACATGGAGGAGGCCACCAGTTGTTAGGATGACATGTGTGGCCGGCAAGTTATGTGCTTGATAGTAAGGCTGCTCCGTACGGAGACGGGCAAATGTCGGTAGAAATAAGGCACACTCTTCAGTGTACCATCTTAGGGGGTTGACAATGAACAAATGGCTATACTTTGTAATTATATTGCTTGCTGCCGTGTGTGTTTGCCTGGTTGTACTGAATGTGAGAACAGCTACGAAATCGTCTTCTGCTGCGATTGAATTGGAACGATCTGAGAAGGTAATGGCCGATCTTAAAGAACAAATCCGCAAGGCAGAATCGCAGAAGAATTCGGCAAATCGAAAGGTTGGAGAGTTGCAGCAGGAGATATCTGCACTGACCGAGCAGCGGAGCTCAGACCGGTTAATTATCCAGGATTTGTGGAATATGCTGCTTCGCAACACCCGGGCCAAAGCAGAACAGGTCCCGGGTCAGAGAAAGAGCGTCAAGCAGGATCAGGAGCAGGTTGTCCGAGGCGCCGAAGAGGAACTTATCGAGTATGATGCCGAACTGGTCAAGGAATTGATAGCGTCGGGTGGTAGTCTCGAGGCGGCTATCAGGCAGATTGTCACTTCCGAAGGGATCGCCTTTACATTGCAGGCCCACAACGGGCAGCCCGCCTATTGGGCCGCGGCAGCATCTCTGGCGCATGATCCTGAGGCAGCACTGGCATATCTCAAAGAAGCGGCCGACTTGTACCCGGGTTCGGAAGTGGTGCTTTCCTCACTGGTGGAGGCCAACATTGCGCAGGGAACGATTGATGAGTCGCTTTTAGCCTATATCGATGAGATGAAAATAATCGACCCGGCCAATGCCCTTGCAGACTGTTATGCCGCATACTGTCAATTCAACACCGGAGACATCAAAGGCGCATTGCAGTCGCTGTGCCAGGCAGGTGCCAAGGACCGATTCGCCGATGACAGGATGGATTTGATGATGGCAAGGTACGATTATTTCCTCGACGGGGGGGCCTCTGATTCGATGGCAATCGGGCTCTCTGCGTTCGATTTGCCGTTATCACACATGAGCATGATGCGCAGCATGGGCAATTCTGCCATGGAACAGGTCCGTGCACTCTCGGCGGCTGGACAATACGACCAGGCCCTGCAGACAGCGCAGAACGTCTCGAACATCGGCAGAAGTCTTTCTTCTTCGGGGCGATTCGTAGTTTACGACCGTGTCGGTATGGCGATGCAGCAATCGGCACTCGAACAGCAAAGGCAGATATATGAGGCTCTGGGAGATGTCCGTCAGATCCAGGAGATCGATGTGCAATTGCAGACAATCGACGAACGTTCTTCGATGATCGATGTAATGGCCCAGACCTTTGGAAGCGTTATGCAGAACATGACCGACCAGGAAATTGCCGATTACGTTGACGCGACTGTACTCAACGGCGAGTTCTCGACACTGCAGGACATACCGGAAATCGCAGAAGCCTTGGCGCAGGCAAGTCAGGAGCAGGGCAGTCAAACCACCGAGACTGACACCCCCTAACGGCCCCATTTTCGCGAGTTTGTGCCTACAACCACTATACAACTCGAAAGCCCGTTATCCAGCGGTTCCGCAAGAAGTGCGGTTTTTCGGTGTTTCGGTGTGGTCAAGTTGCGAATTGTCAGATATTTGTGGCCAGATAAGGGTTTCTCGGTAAGTTGGAGCATTTTCGCAGGGCGTTTTTGGCGCTCTATTACTGAGACATGTCCTCGATGACGCATAGTCTGCTCCTAAATTAACGTATCTAATATGTACTGATATATACTATTGTATCAGTTTAAGCCTAAAAAGTCAACTATTTTTCGAATGCGAATTTGCTCAGAACTCAGAGACCTCTCTAAAGGATTGATTTACAAGAACTTTTGGCCAAAAGAATTTCAAGATGCGGAACCGTTGCTCTCTGCGCAGCACTTGGAGAAAATGGGCCGCAAACTCACTGGTGGCCCCGACCTCCCAAATTGAGAACCCTGGCGGCAGATTTACACCC
>DAOWID010000095.1 GCA_030641115.1 Planctomycetota bacterium
GCTTTTTGAACTTCCTAATCAAGTCTTGACAATGGATGTTATTTCCTTAATACTATATGTGTGGTTTATATTGCAGAATCGTCTAAGTTCGGGTTCTTATACGGAAACCATACAATCAATAGTTGGACGCACCTGGTATAGAACAGGCAGATGGATAAAATACAGGATTTGGTATGCATTTTGAGATAATAGGTGAGATTGAGAGTATCGAAACGATAGCCATCAGTGGGAGAATCAGGGATATTATGCGTCTTCGTAAACAATATGGCTCCGCTAAATGGCGAAAACTTAAAGGGGTTGCTAAGATCCGCCTTAAGAGTGGAAATATCTGCAATGCTGAGATTCACTGGTATGAAGCCCATGGTATAGGCAGAAAGAAGTTTAAAATCAAAAGATTACTGGATTAAAATTATGGCTAAAGAAAGTAAAGAACAGTCATTTGCGCTTTGCATAGAGAACAAGGAATGTGAGGATTTGGAAAAGCGCAAGATTTACAGAGTCTTGCCGGACGATGAGGCAGCAAACGAAGCATACCTGAGAATTATTGACGAGTCTGGAGAGGACTACCTATATCCTGAGTCCTACTTCATTCTTGTCGAACTGCCTCGCGAAGCGCGAGACGCCCTGCAAGTGGCAAGCTGACCGCTACGCTAACATAACATCTTGATAAAAAATAGTTATGTATTCTTCCGGGCTTTAACTAGAGGTGGTTTATATCACAAAATCTACCAAGTTTGGGTTCTTATACGGAAACCATATAAGCATAGTTCAGCAGTAGAACTACGAGGAGATAGACATGGCATCAACGGACGTGAGAATTGCACGGCAGTACTATGACGGCAATGATGTGCGTCAAGTCGCTGCCGCCCTCGCCAAGGCTGAAGGGTATCATGTGGTTGTGTAGGCCGTATCCCATTACCGCACAATACCGAGTCATCTACTCGACTATAACAGTGCGGCGTCAAGATTCATGAAGGATGTCGCGCTTGAATGAGAACAGCCGAACAACGGCATCCAGGCGCCGTCGCGTTCGCGCCGCGCCTGATGCCGGCCGTTACGTTCTTTGAGAGATTGAAGTTGAAGAAAACCCCGCATTCACAGCGAGAGGCTCATCTCAATCGTTGAAGCCGAAAATAACAAAAATAATCACCTTGACTTACACAAAGAAATGTGTTATATTGTGTGTAGAAGGAGGTGTAAAATGGCAACTAATTTGGCATTAGATGATAAACTGATTATCCAGGCTCAAAAGGCAGGGCGCCACAAAACCAAAAAAGAAGCAGTAACAGCTGCGCTCAAAGAGTATGTTGTACACAAAAAGCAACTGGAGGTTACTAAGTTATTTGGCACCATTGACTTTGATAAGAATTATGATTACAAAAAGGCAAGGGGCCGATGAAAGTATTAGTAGATACATGCATCTGGTCTCAAGCCCTGCGACATAAAGACCCTGATATAGAACTTAGTAGCAAATTAAAAGACCTTATTAATGATGGTAGAGTTTCTGTAATAGGCCCTATAAGGCAAGAGTTGCTCTCAGGGATTTCCAGCACGAAACAGTTTCACAAATTAAAGAAGATCCTTTCTTGTTTCGAGGATATCTCTCTTAAGACAGAACATTTCGAAAAAGCTGCTGAATTTAGCAATATATGCCGGAACAAAGGCCTTCAAGGCTCAACCATAGACTTTCTAATCTGTGCTGTTGCTCACTTGGAAAAGCTTGTAATTTTCACAACAGATAGTGATTTTGAAAACTATAGGAAATACTTACCTATAGAATTAACGAAATAACGCTCTAACAAGTCAATTAAGCAGGCCTTTCTCCGTGCGCGGCTCAAGGCCGCTTATTCTTGTGTTATGTGCGTTGAGGGATCGAAATTGAGGACAATCCAGTCCGGCTATGGCTCGGCGCTTTGCCGAAACGAGTCCGCCCGAGGCGGGGCCCGCCGCGGTGGGCCCCGGCAAGTGAGCTCCGCATTAGATACAACAAATTACTTGATTTTTAAAAACTTATATGGTATTTTTATGGTGGTTCTTGTTGATTGAGTAAGGCTCTTGATATGAACCTTAAAAGGAGCAACTGGTATGGGTTATGTATATGCAGATATTTCTATTAAGAATCCGAAAAATAGTAAAATTAAGCCTGTATCTATCAAGGCTCTCGTTGATACTGGGGCAATGACGCTATGTATACCTGAACATATCCGCCTACAACTGGGGTTAGAATCCATTGAAAAAAGAGAAGTAACTACTGCGGATGGCAAATCTCAAGTTGTGCCATATGTTGGGCCGGTGCAAATAGAATTTGAAAATCGTACATGTTTCACAGGAGCCTTAGTGCTGGGCGATTCTGTCCTAATGGGGGCTGTGCCAATGGAAGATATGGATTTAGTTATTAGTCCTTCCACGCAGAAAGTGTGCGTAAATCCGCAAAGTCCCAACATTCCGTCCGCGCTTGCAAAATAAATTGAGGGATTGAAGTCGAAGACAATCCAGTCCCCCTGAAGCCGAGAAATCCGAAATTCTAATTTCGAAATCCCAAATGGTTCGACAAGCTCACCATCCTGAGCTGAGCCGAAGGACAAATTCAAATTACCAAGATTCAAAAGATTTTGAACATTTGGATCTAGAATATTGGATATTGTTTAGAATTCAGGCTTTAGCGTTTAGTATTTTCTAACAACTTAATCCGCCTGTTTATGACTGACCTTTCTCCGCTATCGCAACCGCCGATGCTATCACAAAATTTGCTGTATGTGTAATGCTAACGCTTACGTGTTCAATGCCAAGTCCCTCAGCAAGTTTTTTCACCTCCCCGGAGAGAGTGACTTCCGGCTGACCCGCAGCATTGTTGACAACTTCGATATCCGTCCACGCAATCTTACCTCGCCAGCCTGTCCCTATAAGTTTAAGAACAGCTTCCTTCGCCGCAAAACGCCCTGCTAACTTTTCGATTTTGTCCTTATTCGCCTCAGCGTAAGCCTGCTCAGCGGCGGTAAAGACCCGCTTAATAAAGCGCTCACCGTGTCGCTTGACCATCTCTTCTATACGGGGACAATCTACAAGGTCTATTCCGTGTGCCACAATTTCCATCTATCAGCCCCGATCGGCAATTGGCTAAATCGTGACTTGTCAAACACTCAAGTAACTACCGCTGGCCAATTGCCAGTTACCATTCATTTCATTGGGTGCTCATTTGGTAGATTTTTTCCAGGGAAAAATCTATGAATTTGTCCCTTTCGCTTAGCGCTACCTGCTGCATCAGTTCTTCGTCAAGTTTGTCGAGAGCCTCTTTCTGGCGGTCGATAATAATTTTCCGTTGCACATGTTCTTGCACATTCTCGAGCGGCTCATGACCCTTCGAACGTTTCTCTTCGAGCTTCATTATGAAGATATGTCCCTCCACTTCAATCGGTAGTGAAGTCCGGCCCGGCTCAATTTTCTCAGCCTCAGCCGCAAGAATATCGTAAGGCTCAGCCAATGATTCCGGGTGCACTGAGTCCCACAGCCCGCCGAAGATACTTCGGTGCCCGTGCGAATACTGCTTCGCTAATTCGCCGAAATCTTCGCCTTGCTTTATTCGCTTGACCAATTCCTTAGCCAGCTCCATGGCTCGTCCGAGCCGGTCCTGGTCGGCCCCGGCTATCTCCAGTTTTGCAGGCTGGATGTCAATCAGACGAAACTTCAACACCGCCTGTACGGCGAAATATTCTTCCTTCATCTCCTCGTAGCGCTTCATTAGCTCCCTTTTAGTGACAGGCCGCCTGCCAGGCAACTTTGATCCTAAATAAGATTGACGGATAATTAGTCTTTTGCGCTGCTGCCTGAAGCTCTGCCGATTCATTCCCATTTGTTTAAGTGCCTCTTCAGCCTTGGCTTCATCGCCTTCGAAGCGAAGCACCCATCTTCTCCACTCCGAATCCACCGCCTTTTCCAGAGCTTCGTCCGCGTCCTCTCCTATATGCCTCCTGGCTTGTTGATATAGCAGCATGTCTTTCATTTTGGCCGTAAGAGCCTCTTCGAATTTGAGCTTGGCCAGCTCTTTGAACTGCTCAAGGTCGCTTACACGGGCGAGTTGCTTGAGATACTCGATTAGTGGCACAGCCGTCCCGCTGAGTTCTACCGGCATTTGGGCTATCTCGTCATAGGTCAGAGTTTCGCTGCCAACCACCAGCACTCCTGGAAGCCTTGCCTTCTGTGCGAAAGCAATTCGCTCCGATTCATCTTTGCTCGAAGCCGACTTGTTGTTGTCACCACAGCTGCCAGTGAGGAGCAAAGCAAAAAGAGACCAGGCCAACCACGCTCTCGGCCGATTGTGATTTCTTTCTACGTTGGCCATAAATCCTATCACTCCCGTGCCTTTTTCGTACGATGATAGGCCCCAAGAAACACAAGCGCTCCCAGTGAAAATATCACAGCGGGCACAAAAATCTCATAACAGTAGCCCAAAGCGTGGGCTGTGCCTTTGGTTCTAACCTCGACATGGTATTTTCCATTATACACTGATTTATACCTTGATTTCGCTTTCGCTTCCCAATCGGGGTCACCGGCCTTACCCATTGTCTGCGACCCGTTGGCAATACGCACCTGCCGGACGTTGGGATCTACGAGTTGTTCGTATTCCTCGGCAGTTAGTACACGCACTTCATAGTCGGCTGGACTCAGGTTACGATTCTGGCTGCGATATAACCAGAAGCGCATGAACACCCATTGCCAGAAAAGCAATAGCACAAGAGCGATCAGGCACCCAGTTGCTCCGAGCACTAGAATCTGTTCTTTCCTCATAGCTCGTCTCCCACCAATCTCTTGGTGCGAAAAAGAAAGCGATCAAAACCAAAAGACTTATCCCAATATTTCTGGATTCCCTCTTAGCCCGATTTCGTCGGCGACCTCGCGCATACCCATAATTGTATCTTCGATAAGTTCGCCCAATTCCACGCCTAACATCTCGGCCCCCTTTTGGATCACATCTCGGTTTACGCCCGCCGCGAAGGATTTATCTTTCCATTTCTTCCGGACGGACTTCACTTTCATGTCCATCACGCTCTTACTTGGCCGCACTAACGCTGTCGCTACTACAAGCCCGGTAAGCTCATCGATAGCATACAGGACCTTTTCCATATCGCTTTGCGGCTCGACGTCGGTACATATACCCCAGCCGTGCGACACAATGGCGTGGATGTAATCGTCAGGCCAATTGTGCGAACGAAGGATTTCCTCGGTCTTACGGCAGTGCTGATCCGCAAATTGCTCGTAGTCTAAGTCGTGGACTAATCCGATAACGCCCCATTTTCCCTCATCGTCACCGCGTTTTCGCGCACAATAGCGCATCACCGCCTCAACGGCCAGCGCGTGCTTAATCAGTCCTTCATTCTTGTTATATTCTCTCAGCAGTGACAAAGCTTCTTCACGCGTCGGCTTGCCCTCGGCCATGGCCTTGCTCCTCAATACGACAAAAATCACCTATTTCATGCTCTTGGCAACTACGGCCAGCTAATCTAAGCGCAAATCCACCAGATTGCAATTCTTATTTTCCAATCCCCCAGATAGGTCCCTTATTGCCCCTTTATCTATCTTGAGACTTCTGCAGCTTTTCATACGTCCGCAAATCAAAGATCAGAATGCCTCGTCCGACGCCGGCGGGGTCACCTCTTTTGGCGACTTGAAACGCCATATATCGGCCATCATCGCTGACCACAGGGTTGGAGGCCTTGTAACCGGGATAGTCGCTGAAAAATGTCAGGCGCCGTGTTTTACCTGAGCCATCCAGTGCCAGCTTATAGATGTCAATATATTGCGTGCCCTTGGTCTTGTGCTTATCGCACTCGACCAGCGTGTGTTTGCCGTCGGGAAAGATGCCTTCCGGCTCATCATACTGGTTCGGCGCCTTCGAGTAGTTGACCACCTTGCCCGTCTCGATATCCAGGCCCGCCACTTCTGTGCCTTGGTAACCGTAGGCGCTGAATATCAGTTCTTTTTCATCCGGCGGCCGAAAGTTCTGCGTCTCAAGCCCGGTCTCAAACGGCAAATTCCGCTTATCCAGAATCTTCTTCTTGTTCGCCAATGTAGGCTTGCCCTTTTCGTAGACTATGTCACCCGAATAGAATGCTCCGCCCTGTGTCCATGCGATGTGCATGCGCTTACGCGAGACAGCCGGCCCTTCAGAGCATTTCTCGCCGAGCGGCGTCGGCGGACCGGATAGGTCCTTCTTTAGCACCCACAACTCAGCGTTCTTCTCACTTCGGCTTGGCCACGGATCCCTCGCATCGAATTGCCGAGCCCCCGATAGCAAAATGTCCCCGTTGGCCAGGTACAACGCCCGCGTGTAGCCCTCGTGGAAGTAACGGTGCGTCATCGGACGGACAATATTGGTCTCAAGCTCCACTTCGTATACGTCACCAAAGGTCTTTTCGATAAACAAAATTCGCTTGCCATCGTGCGACCAGTCCGCCCTTTGCCCGAAGTGTGTCACTCGCTCTATATGTCGCGGCAGCTCATCCAACGGAGATGTGCCTTCTTTACTTAGCTGTCCACAACAATTCGCAACCAACACGCTGGTTAATACTGCAACTGCCAAGTTGGGTGTTTTGTAGAACATAATCTTTCTCCTGGCTTATTTGTTGTTGGTCTATTCGTAATACCGCCCGAGATGTCCCACAATCACCTTCTTGAGTTCGAGCGGATCTATCAGGCCCACATGACGGTACATAATTTCTCCGCCCGGCTTGACCAGGATTGTGTACGGAATACCTCCCAGCGACTCCTTATCCAGCGCCTCCATTAACTCGTACTTGTCTTCACTGGCAAATATATAGTTTTTGCAGGATGCTTGTTGTGCTTTCAGAAACGAAAGCACTTTGTCTTTTCTTGTCGGCAAATCGGCGCTAATAGTAATCAGTTCAAAATCCCGCCTTCTGTACATCCGATTGATGTTGACAAATTCCTCGAATTCGATCACACATGCTCCACACCATGTCGCCCAAACATTCACGAGCCGCAGTCTGTCGGAGTTATTCTTGGCCAGCTCTCTAACGCCGTCTGCGTCAATCATTTCGAGCGTGACCTTTTCCTTTGCCCATTTCTCGAAGGCCTTTCCAACAGAGTCTCGTTTGCTTGACCACTTAACCGAGCAGCCAAACATCCTCGTTTTTTCAATGGGAACATTTTTGCCTGCAAGTAGCGCATCGATTGCATTTCGAGTATCGTGGGATTTGACTCGTTCGAGCTTCTCTGAATCATCGATTCGACCAACATAGCGCAGCTTGCGATGCCTGTCGAATATGAATACATGCGGCGTCGAAACGGGGCCGTACGCACGGGATGCCCTTTGCGCGTCTCCGTCATAAAGGTATGGAAATTTGAACGCCCTGTCTTTTGCGCGAATTTTCATGTCCTCAAGCGAATCGCTCATGTCCGAGTAGCCCAGCTCGTCCAGCCGCACCGCTCTGGGATCGTTCGGCGAAATGGCAACTACCGCAACGCCTCTGTTCTTGTAATCAGCCGCTAATTTCTTTATCCGCTCCTCGTATGCCTGCGCCGTTGGACAGTGATTGCAGGTAAAGATTACGACGAGGACATCCGCCTTTGCAAAATCATTCAGCCTGTACTTTCGTCCGTCAACACCCGGCAGACTGAAGAAAGGTGCTTTTTGGCCAATCTTGAGTGGCTCGATCTTCTTCGTCGCCGACCAGCCCGAACCCACCACAAAAAGCACCACCAAAACCACCGCCAAGATACATCGACTCCACTTACTCATTTGATACCTCCTTCTTAATACTACAGCGCTACTTAAGTCTTGAGATAGAGCTTTTGAATCAAAATGCTAAGCACTCCGTAAGGAGTCCCTAGGACTAAATCCTAAGTTCCAAACAATTCTGGGGTGTCATCCTATGCCATTCTTTTATAGTGTTGGAA
>DAOWID010000219.1 GCA_030641115.1 Planctomycetota bacterium
CGTGGCAATCTCAATCGTTACATTTTAGATTGCTTCGTCGCAAAACTCCTCGCAATGACCCCAGCAACACAAGCTATACGCTGTGAACGGCTACCAGAAGTGTAGCAAAGCACGTATTCGGGAGGTCTCGAATGAGAAAGATTTCACGACGACAGTTCTTGAAGCACCATACGGCTGTGGCAGCCGCAGCAGTGGCTGCACCATATATTATCCCCTCATCGGTCCTTGGCGCCGGCCGCGTCGTTGCACCCAGCGAGCGAATCACAATGGGCGGCATTGGCATTGGCGGCATGGGTACGTACGATCTGAAGAATTTCCTCGAAGAAAATGATGTGCGATGCTTAGCGGTCTGTGATGCTGATGCCGGACGCCTCAACAAGGCGAAGGACCTTGTGAACAACAAGTACGACAACAAGGACTGTGCTGCTTACAGCGACTTCTACGAACTGCTGGCACGCGATGACATTGATGCCTTGATGATCGCCACGCCGGACCACTGGCACGCGCTGATTGCCATAGCTGGGGCGAAGGCCGGCAAGGACATGTATTGTGAAAAACCTATCTCGTTGACTATCGCCGAAGGCCGGGCAGTGGCCGATACAATGAAGCGCTACGGAACCGTATATCAAAGCGGCACACAGCGGCGGAGCATCAGGAGCTTTGCCTTTGCCGTCCAAATGGCCCAAACCGGCAAGATTGGCAAACTGCACACCATCCACACCAATTTGTCAGAAGGACCGAGATGCGGCCCGGAGAAACCTCAGCCCGTTCCTGCAGGTTTCGACTACAATAGGT
Source organism: Planctomycetota bacterium (assembly GCA_030641115.1). GTDB lineage: Bacteria > Planctomycetota > Phycisphaerae > Sedimentisphaerales > Anaerobacaceae > DAOWID01. Next base: position 796 of record DAOWID010000219.1, read on the forward strand.
GGCTCGGGCCGGCCCCTTATGAGCCTTACACACCCAAGCGTTGCCACGGCAGTTTTCGCTGGATATATGACTACTCGGGCGGACAATTGACCGATATTGGCGCCCACTTCAACGACTTGGCCCAGTGGGGCAACGACAGCGAGCTTACCGGGCCGATTGAGTATGAGGGCTGGGCGAAATTTCCCAAAGATGGCCTATTCAACACCCCCGTAAACTATGAGGTAACTGCCACGTATGCTGATGGCGTCAAGATGATTATGCACGACAAGTCACCTCGGGCCGTAAGATTCGTCGGCGATGAAGGCTGGGTAAGCGTTGACGACGATGGAAACGTGAATGCCGAGCCGAAATCGATCTTGAAACTGAGAAGATTCAAGTAGCACGGCTATAGTTATATGAAGGGCCACCATCGGAACTTCCTGGAGTGCGTGAAGACGCGGGCCCGCACAATCGCTCCTCCTGAAGTGGCCCACCGCTCAACGACAATCTGCCACATCGGCAATATTTGCTTACGGCTGGGTTGCAAGGTCCGCTGGAATCCCCAGACAGAACAGTTCATCGATGCCCCGGAAGCGAACAGAATGATCGCCCGGGCGATGCGTCCGCCGTGGCACCTGTGAAAATAACCTCGATTTCCCATGTAGTCCGTGACAAACGGACAGGCAAGATGAAAAGGTTCCTAACCCCGTTGTTTCCCTAACTGTTATTAAGCGCAGTAAAGAATCACCAGCTAAAACTGGTGTTATTAAAATCGGAAAAATAAGAAACTCTTAAGAAGCTTCCCAACTAAAAACTACTCCTAATTTCCTAAGCATATCAAAGGTATTTGTATGTTTGACGTCAAAATGATCGCACACATCTGGTATTTTTACTTTAGTTGATTTTGGTGCGGAGACTTCATGGGTAACAACAGTGACATTATTGGCTTTGGCGTATGCAATTACCCATGCATCTACATCATCGGCAAATCTGCTTTTCTCAAAATTGCTGAAACGCTCTTGGCTTTGTACCCATTGATTGATGTCACGATAAGCCGTTGAAATTGCTGCACTTTCTGTAGGAGCGAAAAAGCCAGGCGATTGTTTCTTCCAAGCATCTAAATCATCGCCTTCTGAAAGTTCCTTTCCAACGTGATCGATACTTTCAAGATTACCCATCCTATTGTGATACAGTAAACAATCCCAGAATCCAGGGCACAAATCGAACGCATAATATCTACGTTTGGCCTCTATAAGTACATTCGCGTCCAATATGTATTTTACTGCATCAGGCATGCCTAAAAACCAAGTTGTGTGACATAATTATCGAATGTTTTTCCTTTTAGTCCTGTGAGTCGATATGCATCACGATAAAGCAACCGTCCCTCTAAAGTTGCCTGGACTACAGCGCCGCCAAAAAGCTCTCCTATGCGGACTGTCTGAGAATTCCAGAAATTTCCACCAGTTCCTTTGGATTTACGTTTTTTGATATCTTTGGTATAATTATCGTAGAATTCAAGAAAACGTTTTTTGTTAATATATTTCATATCCAAGGCTCGGCGTGCAGCTACAAGAGGACTAACCTTGAACCTTCTTGCTAAAATCTCAAAAAGGTCATAATCATTTTCGCTTTGATTTTCCCCCAAGGCCTTTTTGAATTCATCAGATGGCACAAGGAACTCTGCTGCAACCTGGTTGCAGAAATCTTCTACATTTGTCTCAACGGGTTGCAATTCATCAAAATTAGATACCCCTTCATATCCCAGCCATAAATGACTCAACTCATGGACAATAGTAAATATTTTAGCAGATATGTAATCACGCCCATTAATGAAAACCAATGGTGCATATTCATCAACTAAAGCAAAGCCACGAAATTCATCCACATCTAAAAGGCGATGGGTATTGTTGCCAACAACTCCATTAATAACAATCATAACACCTGCATTTTCTATAACTCTTCGTAAGAGCCTTAAAGCTTCGTCCCAACTATGGAGCCTGTTAGCCCAACCGTCTGAGAGGGGCAGGATTTTACGCATCTCCATTGCCACCTTGACAGGTTCTGTTTTTAACGTAACGCTCTTAATGAACGATAGTGGTTTCTGCCCTTCTTCAAGTAAGAATTCCCGCATCCACTCCCTCCGGGATTGCATGGTTTGAATTGTATCTAATAAATTTGGACTGGGACGCTCAGGTTGCCCTTTAACCGTTCTGAAATCAGGTATTGGCAACTTGTCTTCAGGAGGTTCCTTTAGAAAAAAATA
>DAOWID010000141.1 GCA_030641115.1 Planctomycetota bacterium
AATTGCAGTTGTGTTGCTGGTTGTGGGCAGCGGAATCGCCCAAGCGAGGATCAAACTTGTCGCTCTGCCCGAACGGGCGGCGACGGTGATTCGATTAGACAACCCAATGGCAACACTAATCGAAGAAGAACGAGTGCTTACGCTGCAAGAGGGCCTTAACAAGGTGGACTTCTCGTGGAAGGGAGTCAGCATCGATGCGGACTCAATTCGGCTAAGGACGCTCGACCATCCGGATAAGGTGACGCTCCTTAGCGTAAGTTATCCGCCCAACGAAGCTGCCCTCGTCTGGGATATTGCCAGCGACAGCGATTACGCTGAGACCGTGCGAATCAGCTACCTTCTGAGCAATATCGACAGGCTGATTACCTACAAGGCCATAGCAGATAAGGCTGAAACGCAGGTCGATCTGAAGAGCTTCCTGGTGCTGCGAAACTTCTCAGGCGAGGATTTCGACAAGGCGCGGGTGCTGCTGGATTATGGCGAAGCATTCGAGCAGGGCATCGACCATGAAGAGACCAAGCGAATGCTGTTCCTAAAGGCTGATAAGGTGCCGATCATAAAGATCTGGACATTCGATGCCACTAAGCTGCCGTGGGACCCTGAAAAGCTGGAAAACAAAAATGTGGGCATCCCTGTAAGCTATCGAATTGTCAATAACACCGAGAGCAAGCTTGGCGAATTTGCCCTCTGGGGCGGCAAGGCCCGGCTCTTCCAGGATGATGGCCACGAAAGCACCATCTTCTTAGGTGAAGATGTAACAGGATTGGTGCCGGTCGGCGAAAAGATGGAGCTCTATATCGGTGACAGCAGGGACATTGTCGTAACGCAGCGAAAAATGAAGGACACCCGAATCATTACACACAAGAACAACAAAGGGCAACCTGTCCTATACGATACCGATGAGCAAATCACTGCGAAGATTGAGAACTTTAAGGACAGCCCGGCAGTGCTTACGATGGTTCAGCACATTCCCGGCCAGTGGGATATGGAAAAGTGCAACATGAAATACACCAGGAAGAACGCCGGCACACTTGAGTTTGAGATTAAACTGCCTGCTCGCACCGAAGAAGGCCCTGCGGTAAAAGAGCTCAAGATGCACTACCACCGCCGTAATGTAAGGCCGTAGAAAAAACAGATGAAAAAGTAACCGCGGAGAACGCTGAGAGCGCAGAGAAAAAAGTTGGAATTACAAACTCAGCGGCCTCTGCGAACTCTGCGGTAAAAGAAGAAAAAGGGTCAGCAAAATGAGACATATAATATTGGCGCTATTCATAATCGTTGCTACCAGCAGTGTTAGCCACGCAAAGGTCGATTTGGTCACGCTGCCTTCACGGGACACGGTACAGCTTACGATTTACAATTCAGCGGATATGACCTTAGTGCGGGAAAGCAGAGCACTCACACTAAAAGACGGCAAAAACAGCTTACAGTTCTCCTGGGCCAATACGCTTATCGACCCGACCAGTCTGGAGATGCTGCCTAAAGCCAATGCAGATAAGATTGACATTGCCGAATTAGTCTATCCGCCAAGGGTCAGGAACCTGGGCCTGTGGAATATCCAAAGCGCAGTAAGCGGCAAAGTACCCGTAGAGATTACGTACCTGACCAGCGGCCTATCCTGGCGAGCATTCTATATGGGAACGCTCACCGAAGATGAGAAGGCGATGCGTCTACAAGGCTACGTGCGCGTCACTAACAATAGCGGCGAAGACTATGAAAATGCACAGACGCGGCTAATCGTCGGCAAAGTCCACATACTCGACCAGATAGCAGAGCTTGCCCGGAGACAGTACCCTTATGGTAGACCAGGTGAAGTACCAGTTGAGCGAGAGGCTTATGAAGAAAGGTTCGGAAAAGTAAGACAACTCGGCATAGCATTCGCTGAAGTGGCTGGTGAGGTAGAGCTTAGACGGCGTAAAGAAATCAAGAAAGAAGGTCTTAGTGAATATTTTCTTTACACAATCGAAGGTACAGAGACAATCCTGACTGGTTGGTCGAAACGGCTGCTCAGCTTTGACGTTGATGAAGTGCCGGTAGTGAATCTGTACAAATATGAGGAGGAAAGGTATGGTCGAAGTGTAGTTCGGTTCGTTAGCTTCAAGAACGACGAAGAGCACAATCTCGGCGATACGCCGATACCTGGCGGGATGTTGAAGGTTTATAGAACCGCAGACGATACGGGGCACCTATCTTATACAGGACAGTCGTCGTTCAAGTATATTCCCGTCGATGAAGATGTTGAGCTTAACCTCGGTCCGGTTGCTGACGTTGTGGTTGAGCCAACCCTGATGGATTTCAAGACGGACAATTACAGATTTGACCGTCGGGGCAACATATCAGGTTGGGATGAGGTCCGTGTGTTCAAAATCAAGGTCAAGAATACACGGCAGATCCCCATCAAAATCGAGATTCAGCGCAATTTCAATACGTCGTATTGGAAGCTACAAAGAAGCGGCGATTTCGACGAATTCGAGCAAGTTGACCAGGACACTGTCAAATTCACGCTTCTTCTGCAACCAAGATCAGCCAAGAAATTCGAGTACACGCTGACAACATATCACGGTGTCAGACAAGAAGATTGGCGAAAAATCAAAGAGTAAGGAGGCTTGAGATTGCTTCGCTGCGCTCGCAATGACAAGGTGTAGCAACGTAATAACAGAGAGGTCTGTAAAATGAAACGTACGCTGATATTACTGATAATAGTCGGAAGTGTTTCTGCCGTACAGGCTAAGGTGGATTTAGTGACGTTGCCTTCGCGGGACACGGTACAGCTTACGATCTACAACTCTGCGGATATGACCTTAGTGCGGGAAAGTAGAGCACTGACACTAAAAGACGGCAAAAACAGCTTACAGTTCTCCTGGGCCAATACGCTTATCGACCCGACCAGTCTGGAGATGCTCCCTAAAGCCGATGCAGACAAGATTGACATTGCCGAGTTAGTCTATCCGCCAAGGGTCAGGAACCTGGGCCTGTGGAATATCCAAAGCGCAGTAAGCGGCAAAATACCCGTAGAGATTACGTACCTGACCAGCGGATTATCCTGGCGAGCTTTCTACATGGGGACACTCACAGAGGATGAAAAGACAATGCGTCTGCAGGGCTACGTGAGGGTTACGAATAACAGCGGTGAAGATTATGAAAACGCTCAAACGCGGTTGATCGTCGGCAAAGTCCACATACTCGACCAGATTGCGGAGCTTGCACGAAGACAATATCCCTACGGAAGACCGGGAGAGCCAGTCCCAACCGAGAAATTTCGCCAGCTGGGCAGAGAGGCCAGAATGAAGATGGATGAGCTGGCAGAAGTCACTTATTTGGCAACTCTCGCACCAGAAAAGCCAAAGGAAATCAAGAAGGAAGGTCTAAGTGAGTATTTTCTCTATACAATTGAGGGCACCGAGACGATTCCTACCGGCTGGTCGAAACGACTGCTGAGCTTTGATGTTGATGAGGTGCCGGTAGTCAATCTGTACAAATACGAAGAGGAAAGATATGGCCGAAGTGTAGTTCGGTTCCTTAGCTTCAAAAACGACGAAGAGCACAAGCTCGGCGATATGCCGATACCCGGGGGGATGCTAAAGGTTTACAGGACCGCGGACGATACCGGGCATCTATCTTATACGGGCCAATCATCGTTCAAGTATATTCCCGTCGACGAAAACGTTGAGCTTAACCTTGGGCCGGTTGGCAATGTTGTTGTTGAGCCGAAGTTGATGGATTTTGAGACGGAGCGGTACAGATTCGACAATAAGGGCAACATCTCTGGGTGGGACGAAACCCGGGTATTCAAGGTCGAAGT
>DAOWID010000091.1 GCA_030641115.1 Planctomycetota bacterium
CGAGATGATAAATCCGACGGACAGCAGCGTCAGACCGGATAACGACTGACCTGTACGGGCGGCCGCAAGTCGTTCAATGGCTGGTCCGATTTCCGCGGTTTTCAACATCTCACCAAACGCGCCGCCTGCTGCGGTGATAAGGATAATTATGCCGCCGCTCATCAACGATACTTCAACCACTTTTGCCAATTGTCTGTTGGATAGTCCCCGCTTTGTTTTGAGCGTCCACATGGCAATTGCAGTTGACATGAGCATGGCCAGGTTCACGTCACCCAATACCGCGATTATTCCGGCAGTACGGCTTAGGCCGGAGCCCTCGGCGGCGTCCTCGGCTATCGCCGAGACGATCGTGTTCATCGAGACCAGCAGCACAGGCAGGACAATCGGCATGAGTGACAGCAGCAGGTTCGGCAACTGTCAGTCTTCAAGCGGCTCGGGCTCCGATAGCTGGCCGCCGAGTGGCCGCATCTGTATCTTCAGTCGCCGGTCGATCCAGCCGGCGAAAAGCAGCCCAACAACCGCACAAGGTAATGCCACCAGCCCGCCGACGATAATCATAACGCCAATGTCAACGCCGAGAGTGCTGGCCATCATAAGAGGCCCGGGGGTCGGCGGTACGAGAGAGTGCGTGATTACGCCGCCTCCCACGATTGCCATCGCATATTTCAGGTAATGCTTTTTAGTTCGCCGGTGCATAGACCTCGCCAGCGGAATCAATAAATAGAACACCGTGTCAAAGAACACAGGAATGGACAGGACAAAGCCGCTGGCCATCAAAGCGGTGGAACTGCGTTTTTCACCCAATAGTGAAAGAAAACCTCTCACGATGCGGTCCGCTGCGCCGCTGTCCATCATGCACTTGCCGATGACCACCGCCAGAGCGATCACAATGCCGATGCTACCGGCTGTGCGTCCGAACTCCTTAGCTACCCTACCGATCTTCTCCGCGAGACTGACCTTCTCCGCCGGGTCCCCGGGCGCTATCAGGCTGACCACCATAGCCGAGGTGATAAGCGCAATAAAGGCGTTCATCCTTAGCAGCGTTATCATCAAAACGACGGTCACTATACCGATAGCAAGAATTACTAATGGGTGCAAATCGAGCATAATGCTGTTTTCCCTTCACACAGTGGGATGATGAAAAAGCTTCATAATCATTGCTGCCTCGGCTTTGACGTTTCGTAGATGTTCTTGCATAGCTTTCTCTGCTACAGGCGGTCTCTTATTGAGTATGGCCCGACTGACTTTCTCGTGCTCAATCACAGAGCCTTCTACTGTGAGAGTCTGATTCGCCGGAACGTTCTTGGCAGTGACCTCTGTGCCGTCCAGGAATACAATCACGACATCCACTGATGGATGCCGACCAAGCCCGAAGTGCAATACGGGATCGTCCTGGCCCAGGTAGCCATAGTTACTTCTGGCTTCACGATATCCCAACAAGGAAACGCTGCCGGCACGGCCGGTCGGGTAGACCTTTACCTTGGCACCGAAGGCTCCTGCCTGCCCGCTGGGCGAAGCCAACTTCACTTGCAGCCAGTTGTTCTTCCCTGCGTAATCGTTACGAATTAGCCAGTTGCGCGAGCGTTTCGCTCCGATTGCGAAATCCAAATCGCCATCGTTGTCGATATCGGCAAATGCAATAGCCCGTGGGTCGTTTATGCCTACCACCGGCACGGATGGACCAGGCGAGAAGTTGCCCGCGCCATCGTTAATATAGACTCGTTTGTTACCGGCAAAGACCAGGTCGAGATCTGTGTCGTTGTCCAGATCGGCAAGGCCTGCCATATAGCCGTCAATCTTGGAAAAGCTGCGGACAAAGGTAAACGCGCCGCCGCCATCATTACGATACAAATGGCCAGCGTCCTCACCGTCAACCAGTATCATGTCCAAATCACCGTCGTTGTCGATATCTCCGGTAGTGACGCCGCTGTAGGCTCGGTGCTTGACACCAATCGAAGACGGGACAATCTTCGTGAAGTTATGAAACCCGCCTTCATTGCGAAGGACGTTCAGGTCGCCGTCGAGGTTACAGGCTATGACATCGATATCTCCATCGTCGTCATAATCAGTGTCGCTTGCACCCTGACCGGCCGGACATTCGTATAGGTGACCGGACGCAGATACGGTGAAATTGAAGCTGCCATTGTTTTTGTAGATTTCATTGCGCTGATCCTTGGGGTCACCCGAACCTCTCCAGCCGGAGACGCAAAATATATCCAGATCGCCATCTGTATCCATGTCAAAGCAGATTACACCGCGGGTTTCTTCTCTACGTTCGCGCATGCATTGCGGCGTAACTTGCGTGAAGGTACCGTCGCCGTTATTACGGAATATGTTGTTGTGATTCGGATAGTCAGGATGATCCCATGTTGTGCCGTTGATAAGATCATAGTCGCCGTCGTTGTCGAGGTCCGCCCAGCAAGCACCGTGGCTGCCTCCGTCAAAATCAGCAACGCCTCTTTGAGCAGCCTCCTCGGCAAAGGTGTTGTTGCCGAGATTTCTAAAGAACAGATCGGGCATGGGCCTGGTGAATATCATCGTTACATAGAGGTCGGGCAGACCATCTCTGTTCACATCGGCAAACATTACTCCGTGACCGCCCAAGTCATCTTTCTTGGTAGGGCCCGCTGTCCCGGCCGTGAGCGTAATATCTGTGAATGAAATCTGACCGAAACACGTCAGTGTGCAAAATGCGACTACCACCGAATTCGCACAAAGCCAACTTGCAGACCGTTTCATAGCTATTTCCTTAACTTGCAGGCCCATGCCTATTTCTTCTTGAAATGAAATAGCACTGTGCGGCTGTCGGGAGCATCAATCGTGAGTGTCCCGCTCGCGCTTGAGTCGAGCAGCTCTTGTTTCTTGTTGATTATATCATAAAGAACAATCTGCCATTTGCCCGCAGGTAGTCTTGCTTGGATACCTTTGTGGGCTTTGTTAGTGCCCAAAACGTACTCACGCCCCGGCCATTGCATAGCGCGGAATTCCTGATGAACGTTCCGAAATATGCCGGCAGTAGTGTCGCGGATGTCAGAGTCGCGAACGGGCGATATCCTCCAGAATGTGATATTTTCATCGATGACCCGGCGCAGCCAAAGCAGATTGTCGGCGGATTTGTGTTCAGAAGCCTTGAAATTGCCGTGGAAGTAGTGCCCCTTTTTGCTGGCAGGCTTGTGCCCTGTCGTGCCGTAGCCGCCACCCAGGAACGCACCGATGTGTGCTTCGATCACATCTGCTTCGCTCCAGCCGTCGCCTTTGCCTTCGTAGGCCAGTTCATCATCTATGACGGGTTTGTTTGCGCCGCCAATCCGGTAGTTTCTGGCGAGAAAATCAGCGGCTGTGTGCAGCTTTTTGATTTTCTTCTGAAGTTTGACGTGATCATTCCAAGACGGATCAGTGTTGAGCTCCCGATACCAGTCCCGCGGCCTGGAGTGCACGCTAAGAGGCGTCGGATATGGCAGAAAGCGCCTTATTTCCCTGCCAAACCTCGCTATGTCGGCTGGTTTGTATTTCGGCTTCTTGATGTCGAATTCGTTTGACAGACACATCCAGACGTTGGGATAGCTGCCGTAACGCGCCGCGATATACTTCAGCAAGGCGGTGCAGTCTCCGCGATTTTCAGCCGCGCGCAGGACCGACCGTGAGTCCTCTGTATCCGGACCATTCAGAATCAGATCGGCAATTAACTCATGGTCATAAGCCGTTTGTACTGCAAGATCGACACGCTTGTGGAACCAGGCAGGGTTCGGGCGATGCGAGAAGTTCCCATCATCGGTCGGCTTGCCTGCATTGTCCAGAAAAGGTTTGTCAGTCGGGTGTGGATAGCGGTCACTGGTGATTGAGAAACGCACCTTTTTGAAATAGCGACTATTTCCCCTCATATCGGCTGCGATGTTCCCACCAGTAGGCCCTTTTCCGTTGTGCTCCGAGAGAAAGCTATACATTGTATTGCCGACAATGTATGGATGTGAGCCATCCGAACGCTTGTACCAGCGACCGTGCGCAGCGTCTGGGTCCACCTCCCAAAACCCGCTGTGTGAAGAAGGGGTGCAGATGATGGAGTAACCTTGCTTTTGGCCATTCAATTCTTGCTTGTTTGATTCTGTCTTGACGAGTATCCACTTGCCGACCTTCGTGGGGCAAAACCTTACTTTGAATACGTTGCCGGATGGGCCGCCTTTGCCGTCGCTATCCCAGAAGCCATAGATTTTGTACGAAGGATGGCTGCTTTCGTGGCGCCACTCCGTAAGCAGGCTCACTTTTGCCGCCGGACTATCCAGCTGGCCGTACTTCGGACCCGAGAAGCTAATCTCATGCACGGCATACAGCGAAACCTTTTGGGCGAGATTTCCAAAGGCTTCGATAGCAAACAAGAAAGTTATTAGAAGGATTAGGGCCACTGCATGAATTTTGTTTTCTTTGACCATGAACGACTCCTTGTTCCTTGTCCTGCAATTATAAGCTCTCCAGATATTTTAGCGCCAGCATGGCAGCTCCCTTCATAGACGATTGTTCTTCAAGCACATACTTGCAGTTCCTCATCCACTTTGTTTTAGCCTGTATCAGAGCCGAGTTGACCGCGCCGCCCGTCACCAGTACACCCGGCAGGTCGCGCATGGCAACCAGAGCCATCATCATTGCAGGCAACCCCTTGTCACAAGTCGCGATGCCTAACACACCTTTTCGCGTGGGCAAGCTCCGGATGAGGCGCCGGAAAATCGTTGCAGCGTCATTGCGATAGGCCAGGCTGTCCATCATGCCCGCTGTGCCCTGTGTTCGCCCGTCACACGGATCAGTGCAACAGCCTGCAAACGGAATACAACCAAGGTCTTGCAGTTCCTTTTCGGCCGCGTGCATCAGTAGACCGAGCTCCCAGTGTCCTGTGTGGTAGCCCAGTGCGACGGCAGTGCCGTTTGCTGCACGGACGCCTCCCTGCGTGCTCAAGAGCAGAAACTGTTTAGCATCCAGCTTTGATAGGTCCCACCCCATCCCTACGTTTTGACTCATGCCAAAGATGTCACCGTTGGGTGCGTCGCGGAGAAGATCTTCAGTCAAGGGGAGGTTTCCTTCTGGGCCGGGGGCATGCGTTGAAACATTGTAGATGCTGTCGTCCTTGCTTGTCAGAACATCCTTAAGTGTGATTGTCGCCCGCATAAGGTTACCTTACTCCCGCTCGTCCGTTCAGCTCATCCACTCATTGACTCATCTACTCATTCGCACCCCGTCAGTAGTCGAGGAAAACGATGTCTTCCGGTATCGCCACGACGTCACGGTGTTTTAGGCCGAGGATTTTCC
>DAOWID010000455.1 GCA_030641115.1 Planctomycetota bacterium
ATCCTTTCGATATCGCCATGAAAACAATTCGGCCAAAGTCTACGAACGAGTTGAAGTCGATAACAGTCATTTTTTCTTATAACCTATTGGATTTATTAGGCTTACAGTAATCCTCTAAAACCTTAACGGGACAGTTGTGATACCAATTATCAGATTTGCTGCCAATTCGTTGGCTGTTTGTCCAGTTCGAGCAGTTCAACTCGCCTGAGGAGCCATCTCTTGTCGCGCTGCTTTTGCAGGTAGAGTCTTGTCTTTATTATCATAAATGGTTTGAAGAATTCTTTGTAGATATCACTTTGCTTGTCAAAATGTGTTATGATCGTCAAAGTCACAGTTGCGTTCGGCGATGATATTTCTATCAGCAAACCGATCTTTCTGTTTTTCTCAATGAGAGCTTGCGACAGCTTCAGCCTGCAGTGGGACATCAGCTCTGTCTTCGTATTGTGATATGAGTCGCGGTAGTTGTCGGAAATGATTTGCGCGATTGCATTACAATTTTCCTCTTCGACGGCTTTGGCACCCGTTTTGACCAACGCTCTGATTTTCTCTAAGTCGGTCTGGACGAGCAAATCCAGTCCGAAGGCGGCCAGAGCGACCAAGGCCGGCAGCATCAATTGCCACCACCGGCGTTTCTCCGGAAAGATGCTGCGGAAAGTCAGCACTCCGAATAGAACAAGAACCGCTGCGCCCAGCAATGTCCACGGTTGTTCAAAGAAGTTGAACATTCTTTGCCCGCCGGTATTTAGTATTGACTGTCACCGTCTGGTTGACTTGTCCAACTGTATCATACAGATTCGAGCACAGAAATGCCAGCCGGATTCGAAATTTTCAGCGATGCTCTAAAAGGAGCTGCTAATTACTTCCCGTTGCGGAAAGCCTCATTCGCTATGTCACCCCTGCCCCTGCCTTCGCAGGGGTAAACTTGTCCCCGCAAAAGCGGGGAGCAGGGGTCCACAACTCAAAAACTGGATTCCTGCTCCTTCGACTTTGCTCAGGACAGGTTTCGCAGGAATGACAAACGCTGTTTCCGCAACGGATACTAATTGGGCTCATCATCAATAGGGACGCCTGGATGGCCATAATTGATAGCGTTTCTGCATGAATCTCAGGTCTTCGCCTTCGCCAGCAAGCACGCTCCTGCCGAATACGTCCTTACCGTCGAATGCATCATCCGCATTTTTGATGGTGCTCCTATCAACCCATCTATGCTTTTCGGCACCCCCGTCGGCCCAACTGAACGTGCTTTGTTTGTTGTGCCAGATTGCCAACGGGTCTATCCAGCTATTGCCGGTCTCGTTAACGACCCAGGAGCCCATATTGTATCCTCGCGGATCGATTTCCTCTACGAAGACGTATTTTTCTGCAGGGCGTTTTATCTCGGTGTATAGCTTTAGCGCCCTTTCAGTCCAGCCTTGACGTCTTTCTTACCCGTACATGTTACCGCTGATAGAATAGCTGCGAAAGGCCCAATGAGGAGGGTTCATCTTTCTCAAGTCGCCGGGGCAGCGATATACATCGATGCTCTTGACGTAAGGCCACAGCAAGCCCTTTCTGATAGCTTCCTTTTTGTGCTCCAGCGAGGCATCGGCACTCGGTGGGCTATCCACCCAATCCAGCAGAATATTGTTCCTTCTTTCTCCGACATGGCCGCCGACCATCCTGGCATCGAAATCGTCTTTGTATAACAGCCACGCTAACGTCAGGGTCTTCAGGTTGCTAACGCAGCGAATACCGTTCGCCTGCTCCTTGGCCACCTGCAAAGCGGGCATAAGGATTGCCATAAGTATTGCGATGATTGCAATCACCACCAACAACTCAATTAAAGTAAAAGCTCTGGCTTTCATTGCTCTTTCCCCATTCCTAATCATGGGACTTACACGGATAGCCCCTGGCCATAAACTCAATATCTTCACGCTCATCGGCCGGAGGGGTCAGATAGAACGAGAACCTCGTTGGCTCATACATAGCCTCGTGGCACCAGTCAATGAAGCTCTTGTCATGCCATCTGTGCATTTCCGAATGACCGTCGGCAAAACCCATGGTGCTCTGTTCGTTATGCCACATTGCCAACGGGTCCACCCATCTTGGCGGGTTGAAAGCCATGACCCAGGAACCCACATTGCGTCCTCTGGGGTCGATGTCTTCCAAAAATATGTATTTGATGGCGGGATTCTTTATATCAGAATATTTTTTAGCCCGAACGGAGCCTGCCCAGTTTTCGCCATTTGCACCACCGGCAATGGAGAAGCTGCGATAGGCAAATTGCCGCGGATCCTTTAGTCTTTGGTCAGCCGGGCAGCGATATACCTCTACAGTATCGCCAACATAGGGAAAAAGTGCACCGTCCCTTATGGCCTGCTTCTTTTCCTCAACAGTAGCATTGCCAGATACACTATGTACCCACATATGCGGCTGATTTGCGGTGTGGCCCCCGACCAATTCATCGTCATTATCATCTTTGTACATAAACCAGGCCAACGACAGCGTCTTTACATTGCTCACACAATGCACACGCTTGGCCTGATCTTTGGCTGCCCTCAAAGATGGCATTAGAATTGCCATCAGGATTGCTATGATTGCAATTACTACCAACAGCTCAATTAGTGTGAAACCTCTTTTTTTCATTACTATCACCTCTTTCCGGTGCAGACATCGCGAGGTTCCTCCAGCGGCATTCTAAAGACCGGTCTTTTTTGGCGCGAATGTCACACTTTCCAGACATAGGATGCGCCTATAGGAGCTTCTGTTCCGTCAAATCGGCTTTTTTCTGCCGTTTCAAAGCTACCTCTTAGTTATATGATTATATCAAGGCCAACCAGACGTGTCAACGATAATAGAATTCCCTTCTTGAGGCAAATAAGAAGATCGCGGGCACAGCCTGCGCACGCCATATCCACGTTGAAATGCCAAACGTCCAGCGTTTGTTAATTTCGCAAGGCCTGTATTGGCAAAGGTTTGTATCCTTCCCGGTCCCAAAACTCTCGTCGAAGCCGCGCTCGTTGTCATAGCAACAGCGCAGGAACCGGCAGCTTTTGCGGGGAGTTTTTGCGGGATATCAAGTCAGATTCCCAGTTCCTGTTTGACCTCGGCGATCTTTTCGATGGCAAAATCCAAGTCTTCTTTACTGTGGGCCGCCGATATCTGAGCGCGAATTCGGGCGCCCCCTTTGGGAACCACAGGATAGGAAAAGCCTATGACGTAAACACCCTTTTCTAAGAGTCTCTCCGCCATTTTCTGAGCGAGAACCGCATCGCCGAGCATGATCGGCACGATCGGATGCTTGCCTGGGACAACCTCTAATCCGAGCTTGACTATGCGGCTTCTGAAATAGCGCGTGTTTTCCATGAGCTTTTCGCGCAGATCACTGGACTCTGACAGCAGGTCCAGGACCTTTAGTGATGTGGCGACGATAGCCGGCGCCAGCGTATTTGAGAATAGATACGGGCGAGAGCGCTGGCGCAGGATCTCGATAATTTCATTTCTTGCGCTTGTGTAGCCTCCGCTGGCGCCGCCAAGGGCCTTGCCGAGAGTGCCGGTGATAATATCGACGCGCCCCATCACATCACAGTGCTCGTGGCTGCCTCGTCCGCATTTGCCCAGCACACCGACCGCGTGCGAGTCGTCCACCATCACCAGTGCATCGTATTTGTCAGCGAGGTCACAGATTCCGTCTAATTTGGCTACGATGCCGTCCATTGAGAACACGCCATCGGTGGCAATCAGACGAAATCTTGCAGATTGAGCCTGCTGCAACTTGTCCTCCAAATCCTGCATGTTGGAGTTCGCAAAGCGGAACCGTTGAGCTTTGCACAGGCGTATGCCGTCAATAATGCTGGCGTGATTGAGCTGGTCGCTTATGATGGCGTCTTCTGCGGTGAGTAAGGTCTCAAACAGGCCTGTATTTGCATCGAAGCAGGAGCAATACAGGATGGTATCCTCGGTGCCGAGAAATTCGGAGATTTTCTCTTCCAGTTGCTTGTGTATTTCCTGCGTGCCGCAAATGAAGCGAACCGAAGACAAGCCGTATCCCCATTTGTCGTAGCTGTCGCGGGCGGCTTTGATTATCTCCGGATGAGAGGCTAAGCCCAGATAGTTATTCGCACACAGGTTAAGGACCTTCTGTCCGCTTCGCACCGTGATGGTGGCATCTTGTGGGCTGGTTATGATGCGTTCTGACTTGTAGAGCCCACCGTCATTTATTTGCTTCAGCTCCTCAACTATATGAGATTTCATTGTGCCAAACATTTTTCGTTCCTTGCTTCTGAATTTAATGAGTTCTGCAAAATTGCAGAAGACTTTTTGAATTTAGGCGATTTCCTATTCTTCCGTCCAATCCAGAATGACTTTTCCCGACTTGCCCGATCTCATAACTTCGAAGGCTTTACGGTACTCGGTATAGTGAAAGTGATGGGTAATAAGCGGGCTGATATCCACGCCGCTTCTAATGAGCATGGTCACCTTATACCAGGTTTCAAACATCTCCCTGCCATAAATGCCCTTGATGGTAAGGCCGTTAAAGACGACATAATCCCAATCAATTGCGGCGTACGGCATTATCCCCAATAATACGATCTTGCCGCCATGGCACATGTTTGCAAGCATACCCTTAAATGCGTCAGGGCTGCCTGACATTTCAAGGCCAATGTCGAATCCCTCTTTCATATCGAGCTTCTTAATGGCATCTTCGATTCTTTCATTTCTTGCGTCCAGCGTCAAGGTGGGCCCCATCTTTTTGGCCAGTTCCAGGCGATAGGGGTTGATGTCCGTGATTACTATATAACGTGCGCCGGCGTGCCTGGCGACCGCGACCGCCATAGCTCCGATAGGGCCGGCGCCGGTTATAAGTACATCCTCCCCCACTAAGTCAAACGAGAGAGTTGTATGCACTGCATTGCCGAAGGGGTCAAAGCAGCTAAGTACGTCCGTCGGTATTTCAGGGTCGCAATGCCACACATTAGATACCGGGATGGATATATATTCGGCGAACGCGCCGTCACGGTTCACTCCGATACCCTTTGGGTCTTTGCAAAGGTGTCTGCGCCCTGCCCGGCAGTTCCTGCAGCGTCCGCAGACCACGTGCCCTTCTCCGTTGACCAATTCGCCCAATTCCACATCGTCCACATTGGCACCAATTTTCTCGACAGAGCCGACGAATTCATGGCCTATGACGGTCGGCACCTTTATTGTCTTCTGGGCCCAGGCGTCCCAGTTAAAGATATGGATATCGGTGCCGCAAATTGAGGTCTTGTGAATCTTGATGAGAACATCATTGACGCCGACTTTCGGCCTGGGCACATCTTCCAGCCAGATGCCGGGTTTCGGGTCCTTCTTGACCAGCGCTTTCATTTAGCAAATTCTCCGGTTGAGTCTAAACTGCTCAAACTGACCGGTTTTGAGGCAACCATCGCCGTAAGTCTTGCCTTAACAAGAGTATATCGCAATTTGTCATTCCCGCGAAAGCGGGAATCCACTGTCTCAACGTTCCTGGATGCCTGCTTTCGCAGGCATGACAGGACAGATCGGTCAGTTTGAGTAAATTGCTCTCATACAACAATCCCGTCGAACCGGGATTGAAGTTCGCCGGTTTTCTGGTGGTTAGTCATATCAGAGGCCAGTGCCGTTATCGTTATGAAACCTTCTTCCAGCGAAGTCATGTCCGTGGGGGTCCCGTCGACGCGATGCAGATCGCCGGCCAATTGAAATACGGTTTGGCCCTGCTCGTTTTTTTGCGAGATGTAATACTCGTCAAAACCTGTGCTGGATTGAGGTACAACTCTTACGCCTTTGGGATCTCCCTTGGACAATTGTGGGATGTTGACATTTACTACGTCGCCGGATTCGACGGGCATGAGCTTGTTCAGGATTTTCACACAGTATTCGGCGGCCTTTTCAAAATCCATTTGCTCTTCGTTGGCCAGGCTCATTGCGACCGCTGGGATTTTCAAAAACGCCCCCTCCATAGCGGCTGCAACGGTGCCGGAGTAATAGACGTTTATTCCTGCATTTGCCCCATTGTTTATGCCGGCCACGAGCAGGTCTATCGGGCCCTCGTGCAGTTGCATACGGGCGAGCTTAACGCAATCCGCAGGCGAGCCCTGCACGCTAAAGCCCGTGAATTGCCCGTTAATATCGACCTTATTGCACACCAATGGCCGGCGGTACGTGATGCTGTGACTGGCGCCCGAGTGGCTCGTAGCCGGCGCAACCACGGTTACGTCCCCTATCTTGACCAGCTCTTTATAAATGGCAGCCAGGCCAGGTGCGAAAATGCCGTCGTCATTTGTCAATAATATTTGCATATATCTATCTCTCGTAGAACACCCATGACCTAAGACTACTATTTTGTCAAGGTCGAAAGGGTGAGTGTCATTGCGAGCGAAGCGAAGCAATCTCTATTTAGCCTGCGGTTTTACCGCAGGTTTTGACTCACAAAATCGCAGATGACACACCACCAGCGACTAACGAGCGAATATTCTAATTGCCTGCAGATCTTCTGTCAATTGACAGCTTGCTCGTATAATGTATAATGCTTGATGATGCAGAAGAATGCAGATTGTAGGGTGAGTTGTGCCCACCAAAATCAAGCGGATTGTTGAACTGTAAAATCTGATGTGGTATAATTAATCCAAATAACGATTAGTTTACCGTTAGCTATGAATAAAAGGAAAGAAATCTTAGATTTAGTTAGGCTGGCGGGGAAGAAAAAATACCTTTATCTGCCCCATGCTATTCGTCAAATGTCTCGACCTGACCGTATGATAACGACAGCCGAAGTGCGTTCCGCCGTACAAAACGGCCAAATCATCGAAGATTATCCTGAGGATTCACGGGGACACAGTTGCCTGGTTCTTGGAAAAGGGTATAACGGACGACCGATACATATTGTTTGTTCTCCCAGGGATGAATTTCTGGCGATTATTACTGCATATATTCCGGACCCTAACCAGTGGTCTAAAGATTATAAAGTGAGGGTAAAAAAATGAAATGTATTCACTGTCAGGCAATCATGAAACAGGCAACAGCACCACTGCATATTGACAGAAATGGTTGCCACGTAACAATTGACAATGTCCCTGCCTGGGTATGCCA
>DAOWID010000479.1 GCA_030641115.1 Planctomycetota bacterium
CATCTTTGTTGCAGACGAAAATACACAAGGAGGAGTCTCAGTGCCTTCTCAGCAGAAACCTAAACGAGCGCCAGAAACTGCGATTTTGAGCTGAAAAATGGGTCTGGATTTTATCTCCAGGGGTTAATAGCGGGGGAGGGTTTCGAACCTACGACCTTGCTCTCAAAGTCTCTGGACAATACGGCGTTCTTCTAATGTCGGGGTCGGCATGGCCGACAATAGATAAGTCTTAGATGTGTAAAGAGTTACAGAAATTCGCGGCTCCTGTAAACCGACAACTCCGACATTCATTAAGGGCTGCGAATCAATTCCTTTCAGTGGCAAGTGGACCGATACTACCATTAGAGCCATCCTGGTCAACCCTGTCTGACTGGGCGATGCTGTCTACTCACCTTGGGTGCGGTGATGGTGAGAAGGAAACACTAAAAGTCTTCTTTGCCCAATGCCTCAATTTGCCTCTTATCGGATTTGGATATATAAAAATGCGCCGGTACCGGTCGGTGTGGGCACTGCAGGGGAACTGGAAAGAATCTAGCAGATGTCCACAGGGAAAGAGAAAGAGCAAGGGCTGCGAGCGGCGGACAATGTTTACGCCAAGGGCCCACTTGCTTCATTGCGACAGCCGCATATGGTAGTCCTCTAGCCAATAAGGTAAAGACACTGTGCAAGTTTCGCGACGCATACGTGATGCCGTCACGTATTGGTCGGGCACTTGTGTCTTTATATTACAAATACAGCCCACGCATCGCCGAGCCTGTCTCCAAAAGCAAGCCATTGCGGTTTGTCGTACGATGCGCTTTGTGGCCCGTTGTACTGACGGCTAGTATCTTCCTTTTCAGCCCGATTGCCGGATGGGGTTCCATCGCGTTATGCGTCATCGGCGTGCTGCTTGCCCTTAAGAGGATCAAGGTGCACGGACAGGCGTTAAAAAGTTGCTTTACGATAAGGGGGGATGACGACAACATAGAGGCAAGGAACTAGAAAAGTGAAAAGTAGGGCTTGAATTACTGAGCCATCTGCGTTCATAATTCCATATGGATTGGCACCTTTGATCATATGTCGAATTATCTTTGGCAATTCGTGTTCTTCGGTAGTAAAGGTTGTGTCTCGTGTCTTAGAAGAAAGGAGATGCTGTTATGTCAAGAAGAAAGCATAGACAAAGTAGTATGGGAAGGAAGATCTGGTCCTTGGGAAGACTGCGGGTTGGAGCTGCCATGGCAATTGTCTTATCCGCCTCCGTCGTTCTGTGCACTCCATTAGCAACAGAGATTCAGTCGGCAAGTATTCTGACCACCGCTGACTGGGATTTCTTAGGACGCAGTTTCATGAAGCAGCCACGCAAAGGCGTTTGGCGGCAGTGGATTACCGAGATGCTCATGGCGTTCAGCCCCACTAAGCTTACACCTGCCAAGGTCAGTTTGGTTCCTGCAATTAGAGCTGTCGGGAGGGCGACGACAGCAACAGGTGGCTATGGTGGCCACGGCATCATAGACCGGCTCGCTAAGTTACAGAATCCAAGGCATGACGAACAGGCTCTGAGAAAGCAGTTCGATGCGATAAACGATTTCCTGTGGCTTGTCGCAGGAAATCCTACGGCGACAATTGAGGTCCCGTACGAACGAGACATGATAGTAGTCCACATGGACGGGAAATCCCTGCCTTTGAGTTCGCTCGGGATGGGGATTCACGAGGTGGTCATCATCGCGGCTGCAACGACAGTACTTCAGAATCAAGTAATATGTATAGAAGAACCCGAGCTTCATCTTCATCCGCGATTGCAGAAGGAACTGTCAGATGCTGGGTCGTAACCCGAAAGAGTTCAAGAATCTGGGAGTTATGGATATCCATCCACAGAAAGATTTGGACTATGTTATGGAACAGTTTGAGAAGCAAGCGAGGGGAGAGCTTGCGCTGGCCAAAGATGTTCCGGTCAAAAGAAAAGACGGCAGTGTTCTTTATGTGGACATTGATTCACTTCCAGTAACATTGGCTGGAAAGGCATATCTGATGAGTGTTTTCAGGGAGACTCTTCCACGGAAGGCCAAATCGATACTGCAACAGAGCGCTTCCGCCGATTCTTATGCAGGTAAGCCCTTAACAAAAAGTGAAATGGGAGTACTAAGATTGATCGTCGGTGGGCTGAGCAACAAAGAAATAGCCCAATTGCTCCACCGTTCCATAAGGACCATTGAAAACCATCGCGCTCACCTCATGCACAAGCTCCGCGTCAAAGCCTAAGATTTTGAGTTGCAAAATCGGTCTGGATTTTATCTCCAGGCAGCGGATAAGCTGCGTGGCCATCTGGATGCGGCTGAGTATAAACACGTTGTACTCGGCCTGATCTTCCTGAAATATATTTCTGACGCCTTCGAAGAACGTCGGGCAGCGCTCTTGCAGGAGCAGTACGCCGATCCTGAGGATAGGGATGAATACCTGGCCGAAAATGTCTTGGAACCATAGACAAGCCGGTATCTGAGTTGAGTAAAAGAGCTGACCCGGTAATGCAACCATGCAGTCCACAAGGTTGGCCTCAGTTATGTTCTTGCGGATTTCACCTTCACCACTGCTATTTGACGACATCGACCCATTGGCAAGGACAAACCCGGCTAATCCATTCGGTGCCAAATGGTGGATGAAATGCTGGACCCATGCGAAGTTAGCATTACCTGCGGGAGGCTTACCGTATTTCCACCGAACATCTTCACGCAATCGTTCACCGCCCCAGTCTTTCATGTTAAAGGGTGGATTAGCTAGAATGAAGTCGGCCTTGAGGTCTTTGTGCAGGTCTCTATGGAACGTGTCGGCTGGCTCTGAACCAAGGTCAGCTTCAATGTGACGTATACCCAAATTCATGTTTGCCAACTGCCAGGTGGTGGGGTTAACATCCCACCTGATCCACAGCACGGATCATAGATTCGAGCCTTTTCATGTGGTGCCAGCATCGTAGCAATGCCCTGCTGATTGAGTGTATCAGCCGAAGATTTATAACCTTTGCCTTCCTCTGCATATGAGATTGGTGAAAGGACCGGTTTTCTACTCCTTCGATCTTGGCCTTGATTACCTCAAGCAGCGAATCCTGGTAGCGATCCTTGAATCGGGGGAAGATTAGCGAATATTGTCTCTTACGGCTTTTTGGACCGCACTTAGGTCTTGAAGGGCTAATTCGGGGTGGTCGTAGGTTCGAAACGCTCCCCCGCTATCTGTTCGATTGTTTCCCTCGATTTCTGCTTTTTCCAAGTCCTTGACTAATCCTGTGGAACCTCCCATCCGACAAGCAGGAACAGTCCATCGAGGACCAGAAAAACCTCCTCACTTACCTTAGAAGAACTCCACTTCCAGACGGGGCGACTAATACAGATAGAAAAGAGTCTGCCTGCCGAAGAAATCAAGCAGGCCGATTCTGCCAAAGAGGTTCCTCTGAGCAAATCGAGCGTTATAGAGACGAGAAGGCAAAAAGAATCGAATCACCATGGGTGCTATTGGCGTCGGCGGCATGTACAGTCGATCTAAAGAACTTCCTGCGCCAGCCCGATATTCAAGTCATTGCGATCTGCGATACGGACAAGGGCAGCCGCAACTATGAGAACGATTGGCATCGGGGACTGGGCCCGGCGGTGAATCTGGTCAAAGAACACTACGCCGAGCAAACCGCCGCTGGATCACACCAGGGTTGTGACGGCTATGGCGACTTCCGCGATCTTCTGGGTCGCCAGGATATCGACACCGTCATGGTCGCCACGCCGGACCATTGGCATGCGCTCATTACCATCGCCGGGAGCGGGGATAATTGAAACAGCTACGTTGTCCAAGGAAACATACGTATCCTCCCCGTCCGTGTAGTCGTGCTGCAGGTTGAAAACTAATTTAACCTCTTCGCCAGCCCAACTTGATACATCCAAGCTGACTGTGTCGCCTGTCACAACCACTTCTGCAGCTTTGTGCTCTTCGCCCTTACTATCCAAAAAGTAGAAGAAGTCCGCTTCATCCGAAAAAGGCCCCAGCGCGTCCCCTTGATCATCCAGTAGCGATGCTGTAAAAATGTCTGTCTCAGCGATGATGTCCATCACAAAGTCGAAAGAAAGAGTCAAAGATTCAGGGTCGAGCGTAAATATTTGACTTAGGGTACTTTCCGGATACAACTCCTGATCGTCCGGAATGAACAGGGCCTCACCATCATCAGCAGCATCAGCATCAATCCACAGGACTGCACCGGTGGGGTCAAC
This sequence comes from Planctomycetota bacterium, assembly GCA_030641115.1. Classification (GTDB taxonomy): domain Bacteria; phylum Planctomycetota; class Phycisphaerae; order Sedimentisphaerales; family Anaerobacaceae; genus DAOWID01. Next base: position 4,224 of record DAOWID010000479.1, read on the forward strand.
GGTCCACGGACTTAGGTTATCAATAAACTCTCCATTCATCAAATCGGCATGTGCCGACTGCGCCAAAACCAGAAGGGACACGACACTGGCAGCAACAACAGACTTCAGACAACTTCTCTTAAGCATTTCTCCAACCCTCCGGAAAAAGTGCGCTAAGTGCAAACGTAACTACCATCATCAACATAGAGCCAGATTGCTTGTTCATCCTTGTTCCTTTCAAAAAATTGTCTTGTTTACGGTGTTCGGAAGTTCGCCTTGCTTTGGGTACAAAAGGGATATGCGCATCTGGACTGGGGGATGAAGTACAAGCAATGAAATTCCCGGTGCCTGTCTTATCGTCGGTGCAATGTTTACCGCCGCCACCACAAGAAGCGAGAGCGAAACACCCAATCCTTTATCCCTTCTACGTATGAACTCCGTTTACTCCTTCGTTTCCTAACGGGGTGCATATAGCCCAGTAACGGGTAACAGTAGCACCCACACCCTCGCGTTGTTCCTTGCAGACATCCGTGTGAGTAATAATTTCCGGTATGGCCTCCTCCTTTGAGGCGCTACCTTGACGGTCTGTTTACCGACTTGTACACCGTTTGTCAAGAAAAAAACACGGATAGCAACAGTTTCTATGATACCCTTCAAGCCGAGATCGGCGATTGTACGAGCGTTAGCCCGCTATGAGAGGGATTCTGAGAGATTCTGTGGGCTGGTTCAACTGTGTTTTCTCACGGTCACCATGTCCAAGCCGAACAGTGAGAGTTGCTGTCTCCAGTCTAAGGCTAAAAGCCTGCGAATCTATATCAGCCAAGAATAGGGCACGTTCTGATAAAGTTGCTGCCCGAACACCTTGTCCATTTCACGTTGGACCTTCTGTCCCTCAGGGCAACACTCTGTTGGGATTGCACTTTTCTTGTAATCTTTTCAAAAAAAGAGTCTACAATCCGCTTTGAGGAACGCCTTCTATCTATGAAAGCATGGAAGGTATGC